>JAGOBN010000167.1 GCA_017999235.1 Anaerolineales bacterium
TGGCAAGTGGGCCAGCGGCCCCTTCGCGCTGGTTAAGGGCGACTACGAGGCCAAGGTGGCCCTCGACGGCGCCTGGACCACGAACTACGGCGTCGATGGCAAGGCGGACGGCGACAACTACAAGTTCAGCCTGGCCGCCGACGGCGAGGTCTCCTTCGTGTTCGATCCCGAGAGCAAGGTGCTCGAGATCGTCACCAAGTAAGCGTTAGACGAAAGAACAGAAGGCCGGGGCGCAAACCCCGGCCTTCTGCCTGGCCTCAGCTTGATCACCGCCCCCCTAGTGATCCCACGCCGTGTGCGTAGGAGGTACTCATGGCTGTCACTGTGAACGCCAGCGACCCATCGAAGAAAGTCCGTTCCGCGGCCGAGCCGCCGCTCTCATTGATGACCCGGCTGCTCTTAATGCTGGTGTTCGACGCCGGGGCGGTGTGGTTTATGCTCAGCGCGTTGAACCTGGGCTTCACCCAGCTCGTGGTGGTGATCGCCATCATCACCGTGATGCTCAACGTGATCTTCTTGTATCCCCGCGCTTATCCGTTTCGCTGGATGGCGATTGGCCTCAGTTTTCTCATTCTCTTCACGATTTACCCCATCCTGTTCACCATGTATGTGGCCTTCACCAATTACGGCGACGGCCACCTGCTGACCAAAGAACAGGCCCTGCCCATTATTTTGAAGGAAACCTACCTGCCCGAGGCCGGCAAATCCTATACCTGGACGGCGTTCAAGGCGGACGACGGCACGTATGCGCTCTGGCTGGTGGATCCCGCGGGCGGGAGCTTCCTGGCGAAGGTCGGCGAGACGCTTCAGCCGGCCAAACCCGGCGACCCCGGCATTGGCGCCGCCGACAGCAAGGGCATCCCCACGACGCTGGATGGTTTTCAGCGGCTGAACGTGCTCCTGGCCGCCTCGGACAAAGAGTTGCCGAACATCAAATTCGGGGTGGAGGGCCAGCAGACCGTCCAGGTCCGCTCGCCCACCGAAGCCGCCGAATTGATCCAGCGCTTCGTGTACGACGAGGCCGCGAATACGCTCGTCGACCAATCGAACGGCGATATTTACGAGGCCGTTGACGGCACCTATACCACCAAAGACGGCAAGACGCTCAAGCCCGGTTACCGGTCCGAGGTGGGGTTCAAGAACTTCGTCGATTTTGTCAACAGTCCGGCGCTCCGCGGCCCGATCGTCCAGATCGTCACCTGGAACTTCATCTTCCCGACCGTCAGCGTGCTCTCGACCTTTGCGCTCGGCCTGGCGATTGCGGTCCTGTACAACGAGAAGGACTTCCCGCTCAAGAAGATCATCCGCTCGTTCCTCTTGATCCCCTACACCATCCCCGGCCTGATCACCATCCTGATTTGGCGCGGCATGCTCAACTCCGAGTTTGGCGTGATCAACCGCGTCTTGGAAGCCTGGATTGGCTGGGCGCCGCGCTGGATGACCGAGCCGTTCTGGGCGCAGGTGGGCGTGTTGATTGTGAACTTGTGGCTGGGGTACCCGTACTTCATGCTGATCACCAGCGGCGCCCTGCAGTCCATCTCCTCCGACCTGTACGAAGCGGCGACAGTCGACGGCGCCAACGGCTGGCAGAAATTCCAGAGCATCACTCTGCCGCTGCTGCTGGTGGCCGTGGGTCCGCTGCTGATCGCGTCCTACGTCTACAATTTCAACAACTTCAACCTGATCTACCTCTTTATTGCCGGCGGGCCGCCGATCGTCGGCGCGGCCACGCAGGCCGGCCACACCGACATCCTGATCAGCTACGTGTACAAGCTGGCTTTTGAGAGCGGCGGCCGCGGCGTGCAGTACGGGTTGGCGTCCGCGATCTCGATCGTGGTCTTCATCATCGTCGGGGCCATCACGCTCGCGCAGTATCGCTTCACCAATATGTGGGAGGAGGCCAGCACCAATGTCTAGCCTAAGCGCATCCTATCGCGAACTCAGCACCTCGCAGTCGTTCCAGAAACGCTTTAGCATCGCCTGGCGGATGGTGGTCGCGCTGCTGCTGATCTTCTTCGCCATCTTCCCGGTGCTGTGGCTGGTCTCGGCGTCGTTCGACAACACCAACTCGCTGGCGACGCAGCAGTTGATCCCCGCCAACGCCGGCTTCAATAATTACCGCGACCTGTTCGGGCTGAACCCCAACTATGAATTCGGGGATATGGCCTACTGGCGGTGGCTCTTCAATTCGGTCAAAGTCGCCAGCATCACCACCGTCTTGAGCCTGTCGCTGACCACCATGGCGGCTTACGCCTTCTCGCGCATCCGCTTCGCCGGCCGCGTGACGATGCTCAAGGGCATCCTGCTCATCCAGGTCTTCCCCAACCTGCTGGCGCTGGTGGCCATTTACGTGCTCATCTTCCAGGCCGGCCAGATCATCCCGGCCATCGGCCTGAACACCCACGCCGGCCTGATCCTGGTCTACCTGGGCGGCTCGATGGGCATGAACATCTGGCTGATGAAGGGCTTCATGGACACGATCCCGCGCCAGATCGATGAATCCGGCATGATCGACGGGGCCTCGCACTGGCAGATCTTCTGGACCCTGCTTGTGCCGCTGCTGCGCCCGATGCTGACTGTCACCGGCATCCTGTCCTTTATCGGCACCTACAGCGACTTCATCCTGGCCCGCATCCTGCTCAACGATGTCAGCCAGTACACCCTGATGGTCGGCCTGCAGATCTTCACCTCCGGCCAGTTCGATAAGAAGTGGGGGGTGTTCGCGGCCGGCGCCCTGATTGGGGCGCTCCCCATCATGATCACCTACCTCACCCTGCAAGACCAAATTGCGGGTGGGTTGACCACGGGCGCTGTTAAGGAGTAACCATGCGGCGCGTCCTCGCGCTGGCCGGCGGGTGCGTTGGTTTAGGGATAGCCCTGTTGTTTCAACAGGGCTATCTTCTTGCCGCCGCCGCGCCCGCGGACCCAGCCTCCCCCGTTTTCGTGGATGTCAGTTACGCGGCCGGCCTGCGGCTCAACCGCGCGGCCAGCCTGGAGATGGCCATCGGCCAGGCCTGGGGCGATTACGACCAGGACGGCTGGCCGGACCTGTATGTCACCGACCCGGCCGGCCCCAACACGCTCTATCACAACCAAGGCGACGGCACGTTCGCGGTCTCACCGTTAGCGGCGTCCGTGGCGCTCACCACCTCCCACAGCGCCGGCGCCACCTGGGCCGACTACGACAACGACGGCTGGCCGGACCTGATCGTGATGAACTGGGGGCGCGCCAACCTCTTCCACAACGACGCCGGCCGCGCCCTGGTGGATGTCACCGTCCCGGCCGGCCTCACCCAGACCGGCAACGGCAAATCCGCTTCGTGGGGCGACTTTGACGGGGACGGCTATCTGGACCTCTTCATCGCCAATTGGGCCTGCTACCCCGAGTGCGGCCGGCCGGTGGACGGCGATTACGACCACCTGTACCGCAACAACGGCGACGGCACCTTCACCGATGTCTCGGCCTACCTGCGGAGCGGCCTGAACGGCGCCAGCTTCATCGCCAGCTTCAACGACTACGACAACGACGGCGATCTGGATATCTATCTGGTCAACGACGAGTTCATCAACGCCGCCGGCAACAAGCTGTGGCGCAACGATGGGGCGGGTTGCGCGGGCGGGCAAAGCCCGCCGGCGGAGAACCGCGGCGCGGTTCTCCCACGCCCACCCAGTGGGCGCGAGGGTTGGTGCTTCACGCCGGTGGCGTCCGAAGCGGGCGCGAACTCCCGGCTCTTCGGCATGGGGCTGGCCGTGGGCGACTACGACAACGACGGCCATCTAGATTACTACTACTCCAACGCCGGCCCGGCCGAACTGCTCCACAACCAGGGCGACGGCACGTTCACGGAAGTGGCCGCGCGGGCCGGCGTGCAATCGCCCGACACCATCGCCTGGGGGACCGTCTTTCTGGATTACGACAACGATGGCTGGCGCGACTTGTATCTGGCCGTGGCCGACACCACTAACCACAAAGATGTCGGCGCCAACCGGCTGTTCCGCAACAACGCCGACGGCACGTTTTCGGCCGTGGTGTGTAACAACGCGGCCACGGACGTCCATGCCAGCCTGGGCGTGGCGTACGCCGATTACAACCGCGATGGCTGGGTGGACCTGGTGGTCGGCAACATGGACAACGGTTACCGGCTGTATCAGAACCAGGCCGGCCAAAGCGCGGCCAACCACTGGCTGGCGCTGAAGCTGGTGGGCGCCGGCCCGGTCAACCGCGACGCCGTGGGCGCGCGCGTCTATGTGACCACGCCGGGCGGCCCGACCCAGATGCAGGACGTGATCAATGGCTCCAGCCTGGGCGCCGGCAACGAACTGACGCAGTACTTTGGCCTGGGGGCCGCCGCCACGGCGGACGTGACCGTGCGCTGGCCGGATGGGACGCGGCAAACCTTTACCGCGGTGGCCGGCGACCGCCGCTATCGTCTGACGTATCCCGTGACCGGAGCCTCCACCCTGCAGGCGCAGCCGGTGCGCGCCGTGCCGCTCACCCGGCGGCCGGCCGCCGGGTCCGCACCGGCGGCGCGGCCGATCGAGTGGCCGGGGCTGCTGATTACGGCCTCGGGTCTGGGCCTGGGCCTGGCGCTAGCCCTGCGCCGCCACCGGTTTTGGGCCGGCGGGCTGGGCCTGGCGAGCGTGGCCGGCCTGGCGGCGGCGGGCGCGCTGGCCGCCGGCTGGCTCACCACCGACGATACGCGCTTGAGCGCCTTGCTGGCGCAAGCGGACGTGCGCGTTCCCACCAATCCCCCGGCGCCGGCGCCGGCGCTGGTGACCCTGGGCGAAGCGCTCTTCTGGGACCCGGAACTGAGCGGCAACCGCGATATCGCCTGCGCCACCTGCCATCACCCGGCGGCCGCGACAGGCGACAACCTCTCCGTCTCCATCGGCACGCGCGGGCAGGGGCTGGGCGCGCAGCGCGTCCGCTTGGAAGAACGCCGCGACTTCATCCCGCGCAACGCCCAGCCGCTGTTCAATCTGGGCTATCTGGAATGGACGGTGCTCTTCTGGGACGGCCGCGTGTCCGGCAGCCCGGCCGCCGGCTTCCACACGCCGGCCTTCAACCGTCTGCCGGCCGGCTTGGATAACCTGTTGGCCGCCCAGGCCATGTTCCCGGTGACCTCGCGGGATGAGATGCGCGGCCTGTTGGGCGATGTGGACGTCTTCGGCCAGCCGAACGAGCTGGCCGTGATCTCGGATTACACCTCCCGCCCGATCTGGGAGGGCCTGATGCGGCGTCTGCTGGCGATCCCGGGGTATGTGGACCTGTTCCAGGCCGCCTATCCGGATCTCGCGCTCGATCAATTGACTTTTGCCCAGGCGGCCAACGCCCTTGCCGCCTATGAGATCGTCACCTTCACGTTTGAGGACAGCCCGTATGACCGCTATCTGCGCGGCGAACTGCAGGCGCTGACGCCGGCCGCCAAACGCGGGGCGCTGCTGTTCTATGGGGAAGCCGGCTGCGCCAGCTGCCACTCCGGCGGCCTGCTGACCGATCAGCAGTTCCACAACCTCGCCGTGCCGCAGATTGGGGACGGCAAGGGCCGTGAGCAGCCGTTTGATCTGGGCCGTGCGCGTGAGACCGGCAACGACTGCGACCGCTACGCCTTCCGCACCCCGCCGCTGCGCGGCGTGGCGCTCTCCGGCCCATGGATGCACGACGGCGCTTTTACAACGCTGGAGGGCGCCATTCGGCATCACCTGGACCCGGTGTCCGGCCTGATCAACTACGACCCGGCGCAATTGGCCGTGGCCCTGCGGGACACTTGCCAGAACCAGCCGGAAACCCTGGCCGCGATCTTGAAAACCAAGAGCCCGGCGGCCAGCGAACAGGCCCGGCTGTCGGCGGCGGAGATGCAAGACCTGCTGGCGTTTATGGACGCGCTGACCGCGCCCAGCGCCCTGGACCTCGCGCACACCGTTCCCGCCTCGGTGCCCAGCGGTTTGCCGGTCGGCGGCAACCTCCAGAATCAGCCGGTCGGCGTTTCCGGCGCGCGGCCGTAAACCCTCTTTGCTATGCGTTGGCAGGTGACTTGATGAAAACCCTGGTGAAGTTGAGCAGTTGGCTGGTGATTGTGAGTCTGGGGCTGGCGGCCTGCCTGCCCGCCGCCGCGCCGGCGCCTACCGCCACGCCGGCACCCACCGCCGCGCCCACCGCGCTGCCCGAACCGACCGCCACCCCGGTCCCGGCCGGCCCGTGGTGGCAGGACACCGTCTTCTACGAGATCTTTGTGCGCAGCTTCAAAGACTCCGACGGCGACGGCCTCGGCGACTTCAACGGCATCACCGAACAGCTGGATTATCTGCAGCAGTTGGGCATCAAAGGCCTGTGGCTGATGCCCATCAACCCCTCGCCGTCCTACCACGGCTATGACGTCACCGACTACTACGGCGTCAACAGCGACTACGGCACCCTGGCGGACTTCCAAAACCTGCTGGCCGAGGCGCACCAGCGCGACATCAAGATCATCATCGACCTCGTGCTGAACCACACCAGCACCCAGCACCCGTGGTTTCGGCAGGCCCTGCAAGGCCAGTCGGAATACAAGGATTGGTACATCTGGTCGGATACCAACCCCGGTTTCGCCGGCCCGTGGGGGGCGCCGGCCTGGTATCAGGCCAGCAACGGCCAATACTATTACGCCATCTTTTGGGACCAGATGCCGGACTTGAACTACGACAACCCGGCCGTCCGGGAGGAAGTTAATAAGATCACGGCTTTCTGGCTGCAGGAGGTGGGCATCGACGGCTTCCGCCTGGACGCTATCCGCTATCTGGACGAGGACGGCAAGATCCTGGCCGATGCGCCCACTACGCACGCCTACTTGAAAGAGTGGGGCGCGTACTACCGCGGCTTGAACCCGCGGGCGTTCACGGTGGGCGAGATCTGGACCTCCAGCGCCAGCGTCGCCAAGTACACCCGCGGCGATGAGCTGACCTCGGCGTTCAACTTCGATTTCTCGGATACCTTGCAGAACAGCCTCAGCGCCGGCGACGCCACCACGCTCAATTTCATCCTGGGCTCCACGCTGCAGCTGTTCCCCCAGCAAAACAACGCCAACTTCATCACCAACCATGATATGAACCGGGCCGCCAGCAACGCCATCGGCGTGGACGCGCTCAGCCAGGGCAAGGCCGCCGCCGCCGTCCTGCTCACCGCGCCCGGCATCCCGTTCCTGTACTACGGCGAGGAGATCGGCATGACGGGCGTCAAGCCGGATGAAAACCTGCGGACGCCTATGCAGTGGACGGGCGCGCCCAAGGGCGGCTTCACCACCGGCACCCCGTGGCAGCCCCTCAACGCGAACTATGTCGAGCGCAACGTGGCCGCGCAGGCCGGCGACCCGGACTCGCTGTTGGAGTTCTACCGCCGGCTGATCACGCTCCGCAATACCCACCCGGCCCTGAGCGCCGGCGCGACGACGCTGGTGAAGGCCAGCTCCAAGAAACTGACCTCGTTTGTGCGCGTCACGCCGGAGGAGACCTTGCTCGTGCTCATCAACCTGGATGACCAGCCCGTGAGCAATTACACACTCAAGCTGGCTAAAGGCCCGCTGGCCGGCCCCTATACCGCCACCGCGCTGATCGGCGCGGGCGCTTTCAGCGCCCCGGATGTCAACGCCGCCGGCGGCTTCGACGCCTACACGCCGCTGGCGGAGATCCCGCCCTTCGGCGTGTATATCCTGCAGCTCAACCCATAACACTCACCATGGATGATTTTATTTTTGGCTCCCTGGGGACCGAAGCGAAACGCCTGGCCCACGTCCGCGGCCAGCGCGCGGGGGTCACGCACTTGCAGCGCCGCTCCCCGCGCGACCCCGCGC
>JAGOBN010000168.1 GCA_017999235.1 Anaerolineales bacterium
CGCGCCAGGGCGCGGGCGGAGTGATCGGTCAGCAGAGCGTCTAAGGCCCGCGGCAATTCATCGAAGAACACCGTCCGGTAACTCGGCCCATAGAACCGGTTGTGCGCCACCGGCGCGCGCACCACCTCGGCGAACCAGCGGCTGAAGAACTCGACGTGCAGGCTCTCGTCGAAGAGCTGCGTCGTCAGGTACATCTCTTCCTCGCGCCGGCCGCCCTGCCGGCCCACCGCCCAGAGCAGCGGCGCCAAGTCGCTGGCCACGGCTTCTTCGCCGGCGATAAACAGCGAGAGCAGATTCAACAAGACCTCCTGCTCGTCCGCGGCCAGCCGCGGCCAATCGCGCTGGTCGGCCGTCAGGTCCAGCGCGGCCGGGTCCCACCGGAATTTCTTGGCCAGCTGGTAATCGCGCAGCGGTTGGAGATCGTGGCGAAGCGGCATCCCGGGCCTCCTCAAGCCGGCGGGTTATCCAGCCGGAAGCCGTGGCCGCGCACGGTGGCCACATATTGCGTCGCGGGGTCGGCCTCGGCCAGCCGGTCGCGCAGCCGGCGCACCAGGGCGTCAATGGCCTGCTCGGAAACGCCCGAGCCCTGCGCCTCCGGCCACACCGCTTCGATGATGGTCTCGCGCGAGCAGACCTGGCCGGGCTTTTCGTAGAGCATTTCCAGAAAGCGGAACTGCGGGGCCGAGAGCGGCGGATCCAGCTCGCGCTCCCCCACCCAGATGCGGCGCGCGGCGCTGTCCATCCGCAGCCGGCCGCCAGCCGGCGCGCCGGCCGGGCCGCCCAGGATCAGGTGTGCCAGGGGCGTGCCAGCTTCCAGCGGCACGGTGGCGTCCGAGCCCACAAAGGCCAGCCGCGCCACCAGCGCCACCTGAATCAGGTCGCCGTCCTGCAGGCGCACCCGGCCCTGCACCGGCCGGCCGTTAAGGTGCGTGCCATTCTTGCTGCTCAGGTCCTCTATTTCAAAGCCGCCCTCCACCCGGCGGACAGTGGCGTGGGTGCGGCTCACCTGCCGATCCGGGATGACGATGTCGCATTCCGGCTCCCGGCCGATGGTCATCTCCGGTTTTGTCAGCGCCCAGCGCTGGCCGGCCGCCGGCCCGGTCTGGGCGATCAACATCGGCACCTTCTCTTCGCTGCTCATCGTTCGCCTCGCTTCTCGTTCCGGTTATAATAGTAACTTGGGCCGGTTACTCCCGGACTGTGCAGAGCCAGTTCGACGCCGGAGCCGATTTGATGCCGCCCGTGGACGCGTGTGCCCCGCTTGCCACTGGCATCCATCCGGCCCACTCCGCGCTCTGCGATAACACGTCAACAGAGGTATATGCTCCCGCCCCTCAAGGCCGGGGACACCCTCCGCCAACGCTATCGGATTATCCAGCCGATTGGCCAGGGCGGCATGGGCAGCATCTATCAGGCGGAAGACCTGCGCCTGGAAGGTCGCCTGTGCGCGCTCAAGGAGGTTCAGACCGATCCCGGCTTGCCGCTCAAGACGCAGCAGCAGTCTCGCGAACAGTTTTACCGCGAGGCGTCTGTTCTCGCGCGCCTCGACCACCCCAATCTGCCCAAGGTTTCGGACTATTTTTCCGAGGACACCCGCGACTACCTGGTCATGGATTATGTCCCCGGCCGCGATCTGAAAGATTTGATGGATGAGGCCCGGCAAAACGGGCGCTTCCTGGCCGAGACCGAGGTGCTGAGCTGGGCGAGCCAGCTCGCCGGCGCCCTCGCTTACCTGCATGAGCAACAACCGCCCATCGTCCATCGGGATATCAAGCCGTCCAACCTGAAGGTGACGCCCAGCGGTTTGGTGAAACTGGTGGACTTTGGCCTGGTCAAACTGCTGGCCCCGGATGAGCGCACGGTGACCGTGGTGCAGGGGCTGGGTACGGTTTATTATACGCCGCTGGAACAGTACGGCGGCGACACCGGCAACACCGACGCCCGCTCGGACATCTACGCCTTCGGCGCCACGCTCTACCACTTGTTGACCAATGACCCGCCGGTGGAGGCCAAACAACGCTTCCTGCGGCCGGAGTCTCTGAAGGCTCCGCGCAGCGTCAATAGCAGCCTGTCCCTGCGGGTGGAAAAAGCCATCCTATGGGCGATGGCCATGCACCCGGACGACCGCCCGCCCGATATCACCACCCTGCGCGAGGCGCTGCGCCCGGACACCGGCCCGTTGACCACTATCAACTACGGCGACACCATCGTCGTGCAGCCGCTGATCCGGCTGCCCACGCTCGCCACCCCTATCGACCGCTATCTGGCCGCCATCGCGGCCGGCCTGCTGTTTCTGGCCTTCGCCGTCACCTTCCTGCTGCCGGGCCGCTAACGCCGCTCCGCCATCTGACGGACCCAGTACCAGCCCAATCCCAGGCCGGCGCCGCCCCCCGCCCCGACGGCGATCACGGGCGCCCACGCGCCGAACCATTGCCCCAACGCCACCGTCCCCGGCAGTTCCAACGCCAGGAAGTTGTAGCCGGCCAGCACGCCGATGGCCCCCAGCAGCGCCAGGCGCACGGCGCGCCGCGGCTGGGCATTGGCGCCCCCCAGCCGATAGCCGGCCGCCAGCGTCGCCACCAATCCCACCAGCAGCACAAAGAAATCGCCGCCGTTCACCTGGGGCGGCCGGGGCCGCAGCTCACCGCTGCTTTGCGGCGTGGTGGTGAGCGTGGGCGTGGCGCTGGGCGAGGGCGTGACCGTGGGCGAGGGCGTGACCGTGGGGGTATCCGTGGGCGGCGCGATCGGCGTGATAAAGAAGGTGGTCCCTTGCTGGACCGGGATCTGCAGTTTGGTGGACCGTTCCACCGCCGGCTCGCTGATGGAAATCTCCAGGAAACCGATGCGGTTGAGGGTTAAATCGGCGCGGGCCACCCCGCCCTGCGTTTCGGTGGCGATGAAATCAAAATCCCGACCGCCGTCGCCGGTGGTATAGACCAGCATGAAGCGCGCCGGCGTGCCATCCGGCACGGGGTGGCCGTTCAGGTCGCGGATGATGCTGGTCCGCAGGGCCAGCACATCGCCCACGTTCAATTCCAGGGTGGGCGTCACCGTGCCCGTCGGCGCCGGCGTGCCGGCCTCGGCCAGCGGCGCGTCAGAAAAAATCTGAATCGCCTGGGCGGGATCGGGCGCCGTCACCTTGATCAAATCATAGTTGACGCCCTCCACCGACACAGGCGACCGGCCGGCCGGCACCAGTTCGCGGAAGAGCAGACGCGCGGCCACTTCCACAAAGGGCGCGGCCCGGCTGTAGAGCGCGTAGAAGGCCGTCACCTTGCTCAGGTCGGTGGTGTCCAGATAATACGGCGCGCCAAAATCAAAGACGATGGTCTTCTTGGTGCGCAAGATATCGGAGCGCTGGCTGAGGAAGGTGGAGACCAGGTTGGCGCTGGGCGCGGCCGGCGCCGGATCCAACATGGCCAGCACGATCCAATCCGCCTGGCTCAGGGCCGCCTCGACCGGGGAGGCCTCCGGCGTGGGGGTGCCGGCCTCGGCGGTGGGCGCGGGATTGGCGCGGGCGGTGAGGTAAGTGGTCAGATCGTCAAACGAAAAGCTCTGCAGATTGCGCGGGTTCACCTGGCCGCTGCCCGCCGGACCATAGAATTGCAGGACCGTGTTCTCCAGCGCTTTGCGGTCCAGCAGCAGCGTCAGCGCGCAGGTGGAGCATTGCCGGCCCACCTGTGAGTCGGTGAAAAAGACGATGCGCTCGGTGGGGGCGGGCGGCTCGGGCGCGCGGGCGGCCAGCTCCTCCAAGGACGGGCTGATGAGCGTGGCGGCGGTGCGCGCCAGCTCCAGCACCCGGCCGCGGCCCTGGCCGACGGCGGCCAGGCTCTCGGACGTCCGCAGCGCGCGGTTCAGATCCAGCCGCCCGCCGGACAGGCGCAGTTTGAGCTGCAGGATGCGGGCCACGGCGGCGTCCACGCGTTCGGCGAAGGTGCGGTCGCTGACGTAGCGCTCGGTGAAGTAGCTGACCACGTCCATGGTGTTGCGGATCTGATCCTGGCGCGGGTTAAGCCCGAAATCCGCCAGATAGAGCAGATCATTGCCGGCCGTAAAGGCCTCGGACGCGATGCGGCGCGGGTTGAATTCGCGTTCCAGCGGGTCGTAAAAGCGCTTGACCGCGCGCGCGCCCAGCGAGTCGCTGACGGTCAGCCCGCCGGCCTCCCGCCACGGCCCCACTTCCGGCAGCGCCAGCAGCTCGGCGAAGGCGCGCGGGTCAAAGCTCACCGGGCTGGTGGTCTGGCGGATGTTGCCCTGGAACCCCTGGAACCGGATGTGGGCCGAGATCAGCGCGTCGGCGGTCCCGCTCGGGCCGGCCGCCGCGCCCGTCACCATGAAGAAGGGCAGCAGGTCAATGCGCGCCAGCTCTTCGAGCGATTTCCGCACGGTCGGCACTTCCTGGGCCGGGTCGCGATCGCTGGCGCCATAGCCGGGAAAGGACTTGGCCGCCGCCGCCACGCGGCCGACGCTGCCGGCGTGCAGGCCCTGGATGTAGGCCTGCCCCAGGCGGCCCACCCAAAACGGATCGCCGCCGAAGACGCGCGTCCCCAGGCCCCCCGGCGCGTTGGGGCGCGGGCTCTCCAACACGTCCAGCGCCGGCCCCCACAAAAAATTAATCCCCAGTGCCGCCAGTTCCTGGCCCGCAATCTCGCCCATCGCCTGAGCCTGCACCGGGTCCCAGGTGGCGCCGATGGCCATGGGGCTGGGCAGATCCGTCAACCCGGAGTGGATCTCGGTGAACGGGTAGCCGCCGCCTTCGTGGTTGACGGCGATCAGCAGCGGAATGAAGGGCGCGGGCGCGGGGGTGGCCGCCGCGGTGGCGGTCAGTGCCGATTGGGCCGCCAGAGTCTGCAGGCGGTTGGTCAGCGTCTGGATCTGGGCCGGCGCGTTAACCGTGGCCGTGATGTTGTCGTTGGCGGCCAGGAGCGCCACCCCGCCAACGTGGTATTGGGTGATCAGGCGCTCGATGTCCGAGCCGCCCTCCGCCGTGGACCCATAAAAAGTGACGATAAAGAGCTGGCCGATCTTCTGGGCCGGCGTCAGGCGCGCCAAGAGGTCCGCCACCTCCGGTGTCTGGGCCGCCGCCCGGGGGACGGAGCCGACCACCGGCGCGCAGATTAACGCCAAGATGAGGCACAACAGGATGGGGCGACGCACGGCGCGCATTCTACTACACGCCGCCCGCCGTGCGGCCGGCGCCGGCGCGGAAGTAATCGGCCACGGCGGCGGCGGTCGTCTGGGCGGCCTCGAACCACCGCACGGCGGGGTCATCGGCCTTGAACCAATTGGCCTGCCGGCGGACAAAGACGCGCGTGTCATGGCGCAGCCGGCGCACGGCCTCGGCCAGGTCGCATTCGCCGCGCAGGTGCGCGCCCAACTGCCGGTAACCGAGCGCGGACATGGCCGGCAATTCCCAGCCATATCCCTGGGCGGCCAAACCGCGCACTTCCTCCAGCAGGCCGGCCGCCAGCATGGCGTCGATGCGGGCGTCGATCCGCGCGTACAGCTCCGGGCGCGGCCGGCGCAGGCCGACTTGAATAAACGTATAGGGCGGCGGGGATTTTTGGCGCTGGGCGGCGAAGGAGCGGCCCGTGCTCAGCACCACCTCCAGCGCCCGGATGACGCGGCGCGGGTTGCGCCCATCCACCATCGCGGCCGACTCTGGGTCCACGGCCCGCAGCCGCGCGGCCAAAGCCGCGACGCCGGCGCGCGCCAGCTCGGCTTCCAGCTCGGCGCGCAGCGCCGGGGCCGGCGCGCCGCCCGGCGCCTGCCAGCCTTCGATCAGCGCCCGGATGTATTGGCCGGTGCCGCCCACCACCACCGGAAGCCGGCCGCGCGCGAGAATGGCCGCCAGGGCGGTGTTGGCGGCGGCCTGCACGTCGGCCAGCGTCCACGGCCGGTCCGGCGTGGTCACATCCACCAGGTGATGCGGCACGCGGGCGCGCTCGGCCGGCGTGGGCTTGGCGGTGCCGATATCCAGGCCGGTATATAGATAGCGCGAATCAGCGGAGACGATTTCGGCTTCCAGCTGTTCGGCCAGCGCCAGCGCGAGATCGGTTTTGCCAACCGCCGTGGGGCCGATGAGGACGAGGACGGGAGGCAGCGGCGCGCTCATCCAGTCACCGCGTTCGCGACCACGTCCACGCGCAACAGGGCGCCCTGGGGTGTGAATTCAATCGCCACCAGGTCGATGCGCCAGGGCACGTCCCGCAAATCGTTGGCTTGGAGATAGGTCTGGGCGGCGGCCACCAGATGCCGGCGTTTGCGCGGCGTGAGGGATTCCTCCGGGGTGCCGGCCGCGCGGCCGCGCCGGGTGCGGACTTCCACAAACACCCAGAGCGGGCCCAGGCGCGTGATCAGATCCACTTCCCCGGCCGCGCACCGGAAGTTGCGGGCCACGATGGTGTAGCCGAGCGTGGTCAGCTTCTCCGCCGCCAGGGCCTCGCCGGCGCGGCCCAGCCGCACCCGCGCGTCGCTCACTCGCCCTCCCCGGCCGGCGGCGCCAGCCAGCGCTGGACCGTCTGGCGCAGACGCGCCCACCCGGTCATGTGCTTCTGGCGTTCCGCCGCCAAGCGCAGGTATTCCTCCAGAACGGTCTGGCCGGTGCGCTCGATATCGTACTGCGCGGCGCTCACCCGCGCCGCCGCGGCCAGCGGCCGGCGCAGTTCCGGGTCCATCACCAACCGCATCAGTTTGGCGGTGAAGGCGGCGATGTCGGGCGTGCTCAACAGCCCGTTCACGCCGTCCACAATCGTATCGCCCACGCCCGGCGAGGCGATGCCGAGCGCCGGCACGCCCGAGGCCAGCGCTTCAATCAGCGAGAACGGGTGGACTTCGGTCTCCGAGGCGGTCACGAACACATCCGCCAGCCGCAGATAGGCCGGGATCAGATCATAGGCCACTTTGCCCAAGAAGTAGACGCGCTCTTTGAAGCCCGAATGGTCGGCCAGCTCACGCAAGGTCTCCAGATCCGGCCCGCCGCCCACCAGCGCCAGCACCACGTCCGGGCGCGCCGCCGCCACCCCAAAAAAAGCGCGCATCAAGAAGGGCAGGTTCTTCTCCGGGCTGAACCGGCCGACATACATCAAGACCACGCCGGTTTCCGGCAGGCCGGCCGCCGCCCGGGTCAGCGGGCGCGGGTCCCCGAACGGCGCCAGGTCCACGCCGTTGGGGATGACGCGGATGGCGCTGGTCACCCCCAGGGCGCGCATCACCTCGGCCACGCCGGCCGAGGGCGCGATCACCAGCTGGCACTGCTGGCACAGCGTGGGCAGATACGCGCGCAGGAAGGTCTCCCCCAGCCCGTCCGGCACCACCGCCGGCAGATAGTGCTCCAGATACAGGTCCAGCCGGGTGTGGTTGGTGAAGACAATGGGGATGCCGGCCGGCCGGCAATAGCGCAGCGCCAGGGGCGCGCTCAAATAGGCATGGTGCACATGCACCACGTCCATGGTCTGCAGCTTGCGCGCAGCCGGCGGCGAGTAGCGAAAGGACAGGTGGAAGCCCGTGTCGTTGACGTTGAGCGGCAGACCCGGCGAGCGGATCACATACAGCTCATCGTCCTCGTAATCGAGATCGCCAAACGTGAAGACGAAGACCTTGTGGCCGCGCTGTTCCAGCCAGCGCTTGTTCAAGGCGACGTAATTGGTTATCCCGCTGATATGGGGCTTGTACATGTCCACCAGCATGCCAATGCGCATGGCCGGCCTCCTTTCGGGCGGATATTTGGCAGTGTCTGAGCGGTATGTTACACTATCTGCGTTATCAGGCCGTAAGTCCCTGCGC
>JAGOBN010000169.1 GCA_017999235.1 Anaerolineales bacterium
GCGCAACTTCTCCGGGATGATCACGTTCCAGACGGCGGATGGCCCGCGCGCGGCGCGGGTATTGAGCCAACGGCTGGGCCTGATCCACTACGCCGTCTCGCTGGGCCACCACCGCAGCCTGCTGTTCTATATCGATACGGCGGATCTGCTGGCGACGTCGTTTGCGTTGGACGCCGGCCAGGCGGAGGCCTACCGCGCGTACGCCGGCGCCGGCGTTTTCCGCTTTTCGGTGGGGCTGGAAGACGCGGCCGATATCTGCCAGGACCTCGACCAGGCGCTGGCCGCCCTCTAGGCAATCCGGGCACCGCCGGGCTCCCGGCCCGGGAAATAGAAAAAGCCTCCCGCGGAAAATGCGGGAGGCTTTTGTTTCCAGCGTTTCAGGCGTTTAGCGCCGCGGGCCGCCGCCGCCCGGGCGCCGGTCGCCGCCGCGCCCGCCGCGGTCACCCCCGCCGCGTCCGCCGCGGTCACCGCCGCGCTCCCCGCCGCGTCCGCCCCGGTCGCCGCCCCCGCCGGGCTTCCGGTCACGGGCCTGGGCTTCCTCGAGCGTCCAGCCTTCCAGCACGGCCTGCCGGCTGAGCCGGACTTTGCCGTTGTCGTCAACGGCGGTCACCATCACGGTCAACTCGTCACCGACATTGGCCACATCTTCCACGCGCTCGATGCGCTCGGAGGCCAGCTGCGAGATGTGCACCAAGCCGTCGGTGCCCGGGATCAGCTCGACGAAGGCGCCAAAGGACTCCACGCGCACCACCTTGCCGGTGTAGATCGTGCCGACCTTGACGCTCTCGGTCATGCTTTCGATCGTCTCGCGGGCGCGGCGCGCGCCCTCGCCATTGGAGCTGGCGATGAACACGGTGCCGTCGTCCTCGATGTCGATCTTGGTGCCGGTGTCTTCCTGCAGCTTGCGGATGTTCTTGCCGCCCGGCCCGATGATGGCGCCGATCTTATCCGGGTCCACCTTGACGGTGATGATGCGCGGCGCGTACTGCGAGAGGTCCGGGCGCGGGGCCGGGATCAGGCCGGCCATGAATTCCAGGATCTCGCCGCGCGCTTCGCGCGCCTGGGCCAGCGCTTCCGAGAGCAGCTGGGTGGTCAGGCCCTTGATCTTGATGTCCATTTGCAGGGCCGTGATGCCCAGCGCGGTGCCGGTCACCTTGAAGTCCATATCCCCCAGATGGTCTTCGATGCCCTGGATGTCGGTCAGTACCACGTACTGGCCGGTGTTGTTGTAGATATCGGTCACCAGGCCCATAGCGATGCCGGCCACCGGCGCCTTGATCGGCACGCCGGCGTCCATCAGGGCCAGGGTCGAGCCGCAGGTGGACGCCATCGAGGTGGAGCCGTTGGAGGACAGCGCCTCGGAGACCAGCCGCAGGGTGTACGGGAACTCGTCCTTGCTGGGCAGCACCGGGATCAAGGCGCGCTCGGCCAGGGCGCCGTGGCCCACTTCACGCCGGCTCTGGCCGCGCATCGGCCGCGTCTCGCCGGTGCTGAAGGGCGGGAAGTTGTAGTGGTGCATGTAGCGCTTCTCGTCGTCGGGCGAGAGCGTATCCAGCTCCTGCGCGTCGCGCGGGGTGCCGAGCGTGGCCACCGTGAGCACCTGGGTCTCACCGCGCGTGAACAGGCCGGAGCCGTGGGCGCGCGGGCTCAGGCCCACCTCGCCCCACAGCGGCCGGATCTGCTTGTGGGTGCGGCCGTCCGGGCGGAGGCCCTGGCTCAGGATGGTGTCGCGCACCACTTCCTGCTCCAGATCATGCAGGATGCCGCTGAGCGTGGCGCCCTTGACCGTCGGCTGGTCCGCGAAGGCGGCCACCACTTCGGTCTTCAGGGCGTCGTATGCGGCGGCGCGCGCGCTCTTGTCCTGCGGCGCGGCCACGGCCTTCATCCGGTCGCCCACGATCTCGCGCACCTTGGCCACCACCTCGGCCGGGTATCCGAACTTGGGGTAATCCGTGCGCTTGGCCTTGCCGATTTCGCGCTGCATCTGCTCTTGCAGGTCGATCAGCGCCTGGATGGCCTGATGGCCGAAGGCCAGGGCTTCCACCATTTTCTCTTCCGGCACTTCGTTGGCGCCGCATTCCACCATGACAATGGCGGTGCGGGTGCCGGCCAGGCGCAGGTCGAGGTCGGAGTTGTCCATCTGCTCGAAGGACGGGTTGATCACGAACTGGCCGTCGATCAGGCCCACGCGGCAGGCGCCCACCGGCCCGTCGAAGGGCGCGACGCCGAACGGCACATCCGAGATGGTCAGCGCGGCCGAGGCGGCCAGGATGGCCAGCACGTCGGGCTGGTTCACCTGATCCACCGACAGGGGCGTGACGATGATCTGGACGTCGTTGCGGAAGTCAGCGGGGAAGAGCGGGCGCAGCGGGCGGTCGATCAGGCGCGCGGTGAGGATGGCGCCTTCGCCCGGCCGGCCTTCGCGGCGGAAGAACGAGCCCGGGATGCGGCCGGCGGCGTAGAGCTTCTCTTCGTAGTCCACGCTGAGCGGGAAGAAGTCAATGCCTTCCCGCGGCTGGCTGGACATGGTGGCGGCCGCCAAGAGCATGGTGTCGCCCACGCGCAGGGTGACGGCGCCGCCGGCCAGGCCGGCCAGTTTGCCGGTCTCCAGCGTCAGCGGCTGGCCGGCAAAGTCGATCGTATACTGTTTCACTTGCGGCATAAGTTGAGTCTCCTTTTATGCCAGGCGCGCACCTTGTTTCCACAAGGCACGGCCCCATTAAAGCCCGGCATAAAAAGGTCAGGGACTGGAGATTGGCATCAACGGCCGCCGGGACCGTTGAACTGTGCCAGTATCCAATTCCCGACCGCGCTGGCCGGGCAGTTGAAATAGAATTATAGGCGGACTCGCCGGCAACGGCAATCACGCTTAAATCAAAACCGAGGCCGGGCGGCCTCGGTTTTATGGTTAGACGAGTGGGACTTATTTGTTGCGGCGCAGGCTCAAGCGGGCCACCAGGGCTTCATAGGCCTTGGGATCGCGCTTGCTCAGGTAGATCAGGTGGCGCCGGCGCGCCCCGACCATCTTGAGCAGGCCCCGGCGCGAGGCTTCGTCGCCGCGGTGGATCTTCAGATGCTCGGTGAGCTGGTTGATGCGTTTGGTCAGAATGGCCACTTGCACTTCCGGCGACCCGGTGTCGCCGTCGTGCCGGTGGTAGTCGGTGATGATCTGTTGCTTCAGGTCTTTATCCATGGTCATGACTTCTGCGCTCCTTATCGGCAGGTCACCCGTCTGCGAGTTGGTTTCAACCCGGCTGCGGGTCTAGTCAAATAGGGTGAATGGGCCGGATTATAACAAGCGGCGGGAGAGTCGTCTAGGCCGCGGCGCGGAGCGGCGCCTAAAACCCCAGCGCGCAGCCATCGGCGCGCGGATCGCTGCCGGCCCACAAGACGCCGTCCGGGTCGCGGCGGATGATCTGGCCGCGCCCGAAGGTGGCGCGGGCGAAGCCGCCGAGGTTGGCGCGCACCGGATGTCCGCGCTGCTGGAGGGCCGCCGCCAGGGCGGCCGGCAGACCGGCCTCCAACTGCACCGCGCCGCCGGCCGCGCCGTCGTCAATGCAGAAGCGCGGCCGGTCCAGCGCCGCCTGCGGGTCCAAGCGGTCGTCCACCAGCCCGACCACCACTTGCGTGTGGCCTTGCGGCTGCATGAAGCCGCCCATCACGCCAAACGGCCCATACAACGAGCCGTCGGCGCGGGTGAGCAGGCCGGGGATGATGGTGTGGTACGGACGCTTGCCGGGCGCGAGCGCGTTGGGGTGGCCGGGCTCCAGCGAGAAATTGTGGCCGCGGTTCTGCAGGCTGAAACCCCAGGATTGGCCGGCCGCGTCTTCCGGCACCAGACCGGTGCCAAAGCCCATGTAGTTGCTGTTGATGAGCGAACAGGCGTTGCCGTGTCCGTCCACGGCGCATAGATACACGGTGCCGGAGGCGGCCACCGGCGCGCCGCGCCGGACGTCGGCCAGCGCGCGGCCGGGATCAATCAGCCGGCGGCGCTCAGCCGCGTACGCGTCGGAGAGCAGGCCGGCCAGCGGGATCGCCGAGAAAGCGGGATCGGCCACATACCAGCGGCTGTCGGCGAAGGCCAGACGCAGGGCTTCAATTAACAGGTGCCAGCGCTCGACGCTCAGGGGGGCCAAGTTGGCGAGGTCGAAACCATTCAAGAGCTTCAGCGCCAGGAGCGCCGTCAGGCCCTGCCCGTTGGGCGGACATTCCCAGACGCGCAGGCCGCGATAAGCCACGCTGAGCGGCGTGTCCCAGGTGGAAGTGTGGGCGGCGAGGTCGGCCTCGGTCAGCACGCCGCCGGCCGCCTGCACGCGGTGGGCGATGGCGCGCGCGATTTCGCCCTGATAGAAGGCGTCCTTGCCGCCGGCCGCCACCGCGCGGAGGGTGCGGGCCAGACCGGGGTTGGTGAAGATCTCGCCGGGGCGCGGCCCGCGGCCGTCAAGCGTCAACGCCCGGCCGCCGGGTGTGCGCGCCAAACGCTCGGCGGAGCGGCCCCAGAAATGGCTGGTGATGGGGGCCACCGGGAAACCGGCCTCGGCCAGTTCGATGGCCGGCGCCAGGAGCTCGCTCAGGGGCAGGGAGCCGTGCCGCGCTATCAGGTCGCACCAGCCGGCGCAGGCGCCGGGGACGGTGATTGTGTGGGCATGGTAAGGGTCCGCCAGCGCGGCGCCGGCCGCCAGCCCCTGGCGCTGAATCAGCTGAATGGAAAGACCGGCCGGCGCGCGGCCGGAACCGTTGAGCGCGGTCACGGCCCGGGTGTCCGCGTCGTAGTACAGCGCGAACATATCACCGCCGATTCCGGTCGAGGTCGGTTCGGTGACGTTGAGCACGGCGGCCATGGCTACGGCGGCGTCGGCGGCCCGACCGCCCTGCCGCAAAATGCCCAAACCGGCCTGGGAGGCGAGCGGCTGGCTGGCGGCCACGGCGCCGCGCCGGGCCAGGATCGGTGAGCGGTAAGAGTTAAAGGCAGGTTCCCACATGGCGCCAGTGTACGCGCCGCTCGGCGCGGGGTCAACCATTCCCCGAATGGGGGAGTGGAAAAATGGGCTGGCCCAAGCCCTTGCTGATTCGCCGGAGAGCGATGATAATGCCCCCCACCTTAGCCATCCCGGCGAAACACAACTTAAGGAGGCCATATCGACAAAAGCTCACGGCTTTTTTTCGGCTATGAGTCTGTTTCGACGCAAGTGACGCACGCACGGACCATTTCTAGGAGAAGAAGACACATGAAACGCACGTCCCTCGCCTTTTCGGCGATCATCATCGCCAGCTTGATTCTGACGGCCTGCGCCCCGGCCGCCACCCCGGCCCCGACCGGCCCGGAGACAGTCAAGATCTACTCCAGCCTCCCGCTGACCGGCTCCAGCGCCGGCCAGACCACCACCATCGTCAACGCCATCAATCTGGCGATTGAGCAGCAGACCAACGGCGGCCTGGTGTGCGATGGCAAGATCAAGATCGAGTACGAGTCGCTGGATGACGCCACGGCCGCCGCTGGCCAGTGGGACGCCGCCCAGGAACAGAGCAACGCCAACAAGGCCGTGGCCGATCCGAACACCGTGATCTACATCGGCACGTTCAACTCCGGCGCCGCCCGCGTCTCCATCCCGATCCTCAACCAGGCCGGCATTGTCATGATCAGCCCGGCCAACACCGCCGACGACCTGACCGCCGGCGCCGACACCGCCAAGTACTACCCGACCGGCACGCGCAACTACACGCGCGTCGTCGCGCGCGATGAGTTCCAGGGCGCGTTCGCCGCGAAGTGGGCGGCCAAGCTGGGCGCCAAGAACGTCTACATCCTGGACGACACCCAGATCTACGGCAAGGGCGTGGCCGATCAGTTCGAGAAGAACACCGCCGCCAACGGCCTGACGGTCGTCGGCCGCGACGGCATCGACGGCAAGGCCGCGGACTACAAGGCCCTGGCCACCAAGATCGCGGGCACCAACCCGGACTTCATCTACTACGGCGGCATCACCCAGAACAACGCCGGCCAGCTGCTGAAGGACATCCGCGCCGCCGGCATCACGGCCATGTTCATGGGGCCGGACGGCATCCTGGAGCAGGCCTTCATTGACGCCGCTGGCGCCGACATCGCCGAAGGCGTGTACGGCACCATCGCCGGCAACCCGCGCTCCAAGCTGCCCGCGGCCGGCCAGAAGTTCTACACGGACTACACGGCCAAGTTCAACGCCGAGCCGGAGCCGTACGCCATCTACGGCTACGAAGCCGGCAGCGTGGCCGTCAAGGCCATCAGCACCGTCTGCGCCAAGGATAAGGCCGCCATCCTGACCGCGGTGTTCAACACCAAGGACTTCGCGGGCGTGCTCGGCACCTGGTCCTTTGACGCCAATGGCGACACCAACCTGTACGCCATGCTCGGCAACGTGGTCAAGAACGGCAAATGGGAAGAGGCGCCGGCGGACATCCTGCCGTAAGGCGGGCCCGCCCTGCTGATCCTCATGCTGCCTTTTCGGTAGCCTGTCGTGTGTGAGAAAGAAGAGGGAGTGAAGTGGTCCCACTTTGCTCCCTCTTCGTTTACGCCGGCCGGCCGAGCCTCCCGGTGACTTATGCCTGAAACCTCCCCTGCTACCCGACGCTTGCTGCGGACTGTGCTGGTGGCCGCCGTGATCTATCTGGCCTTGATTCTGGGTCAGCCGGCCGGCCTGGATCTGGTCAGCATCGCCAAAGATATCCGCACGACGCCGACCAACTTGATCCAGCAGTTGATCATCGGCCTGTCGAACGGCGCCATCATCGTCATCATCGCCCTGGGGTACACCCTGGTCTATGGCATTATCGAGCTTGTGAATTTTGCCCACGGCGAAGTGTTCATGTTGGGCGCCTTTACGGCCCTGCTGTCGCTCTCCTTGTTCACGTTTACCACCGCCACGGGCGGCCAAGCCGCGCCCTTCTGGGCGGCCCTGCTGGGCTTTATCCCGGCCATGCTGGTGTGCGGTCTGCTCAACGCCGGCATCGAACGGCTGGCCTACCGCCGGCTGCGGAACTCGCCCAAACTGACGGTGTTGATCAGCGCCATCGGCATGTCGTTTATCCTGCAAAACGTCGGCCTGCAGCTGGGGGCCTTCGGCAAGCTGACCCAGGTGGGCGACCAGTTTGCCTTCCTGCGGGTGCTGGGCAACAACAATGCCGCGCCCAAAAGCTTCCCGACCGTGCTGAGCACCGCCAACCTGCTGGGCGATTTCCCCATCCGCCTCACCCAGGCGGATGTGCTGGTGATGGTCACCGCGCTGGTGCTGATGCTGGCGCTGAACTGGTTTGTGCAGAACACGCGGCTGGGCAAGGCCATGCGCGCCACCGCGCAGAACCGCGACGCGGCCGCCATGATGGGCATCAATGTGGATCAGATCATCTCGCTGACCTTCCTGATCGGCGGGGCGCTGGCCGGCGCCGCCGGCATGATGTTCGGCCTGTACAACGGCACGGCCGTCTTCACCATGGGGTTCACGGCCGGCCTGCGGTCCTTTACGGCCGCGGTGCTGGGCGGCATCGGCAATATCCGGGGCGCGGCCCTGGGCGGCATCCTCATCGGCCTGCTGGCGGCGTTTAGCGACCAGTACCTGGCCGTGCGCTGGACGAACGCCTGGGTCTTCCTGATTTTGGTGCTGGTTCTGCTCTTCCGGCCCACGGGCCTGCTCGGGCAAGAGTCGGGAGATAAAGCCTGATGAAGCAGAAACTCCTCTCCAACGCCGAGGTCATCGGCATTCTGTTGATGGGCCTCGTGGCCCTGATCATGG
>JAGOBN010000170.1 GCA_017999235.1 Anaerolineales bacterium
CCGTGCCGGTCAGGGTCTCCATCACCCCGTTGGCTTGATCAAAGCCGATCAGATTCACGGTCACGGCGGCATTCAGCGCCTGGTCTGGCGTGCCATTGGCCACCCGCCCGGTGACGGTCCCGGTCTGCACCGGCAGCGGCGCGCCGGGCGCGAAGTAATCGTAGGCGAACGCGGCGACGTAGCTCACCACGTTCCAGCGTTCATCTTCCGACAGCGTGGCCTCGAACGCGTGGCCGGGGACGGCGCCGCCCGTCAACGCGTCGAAGAGCTGGCGCGGGCTGAAGGTGGCCGCCAGCGCGGGATCGGTGAAGTCGCGCATGGCCATGCCGGCCGCTTCGGCGCCGTCGCCCTGCCCCGCGGCGCCGTGGCAGCGGGCGCAGTCGGCGGTGTAGATGGCCTGGCCGGCGTCCAGCTGGGTCTGCGGCGCGCTCAACGTATACAGAAACGACACCACATTCCAGCGCTGGGCGTCATTGAGCTTGTCTTGGAAGGGCGGCATGAACTTGTCCAGCCGGCCCTGGGTGACCACGCCAAACCACGCTTGGGGCGAAGCCGCGCGCGCCTTCTCGGGCAGCGCGAACTTGGGGACGCTGTCCGCGCCGGTCGGGATGTTGGCCGTCATGGCGCCATCGGCATTGCCCGTGGCGCCGTGGCAGGGCGCGCAGTGCTCGGCGAACAAGGCCGCGCCTTCCGCGGCCGAGGGCCGGCCTTCGGGCGCCAGCGCCACCGGGGCGGAGCTGCCCCCGGCGGAGACGGTCGGGGCCGCGGCCCCGCCGGCCGCCACGGGGGGCACGGCCGAGGCAGCCGTCGTCGGGATCACAGCCGGAGCCGTGGCCGCCGAGCCAAAGGCTTCCGGGGCCGGCGGGTTGCTGCCCGCCAAAGAGCAGGCGGCCAAAAATACACCGGCGCAGGCCGGCAGGCATAAACGACGAAGGGTGACGAACATGATCAGGCGGCTCCAGTGGCGGCAGCGTCCGGCACTTTGGCCCCGCACTTACCGCAGAAACGATCGCCGGCTTTGAGCGGGGTGCCGCATTGGGCGCAGGCGGGAGATTGAACCAGGTCCGCGCCGCACTGAGCGCAGAAGCGGTCGGCGGAGGTGGCGGCGGCCCCGCACTGGGCGCAGGCGCGTTCCGCGGCCGGGGCGGCGGGCGCGCGGGTCTGGCCGGCGCGGCGGGCGCGGACGGCCGCTTCCATCTGGGCCTCCGGATCAACCGGGGCGGCCTTGCGCCGCGCCGCCACCGCGTGTTCCATCTGCGCTTCAAAACCCGCCGCCTGGCCATTGACGGGCGGCGCCGTGCCCAGGGCGTCCATCTGCTTGAGCAGTTCCACGCCGCGCTCCAGCAGCTGCGCGCGTTGGGGGGTGTAGTCTTCCGTGGTGATCTTGCTCATCGTGTGATCGAAATCCAGATCCCGCAGCGCGTCCACCACCAGTTCGCGTTCCGCTTGCAGGGTTTCCAGCCGGGTCACTTGCTGTTCCCGCACCCCCTGGTTTTCCAGAAAGGGCTGGGCGAGGATAAAGGCCACGACCGCCAGGAGGGCCAGGCCGGCGAAAATTGAACCGAGTTCCATAGCTTACTTTCGTTCCTTAAGCTCGGCTTCCAGCCGGGCGATGTAATCATCCGCGGCCGCCGGGGCCGGAGCGCCGGCGGCGGGCGCCGGCGGGGCGCGGCGCACCATCCTGGGCAGCACCCGCCACAAGACCACGGCGCCGGCCAGCACCCCCAGCGGCGGCAGAATCCAGACCAGGATATTCAGCCCGCGCGTGGAGGGCTGGGCCAGCACCCGCTCGCCATACTGCTCGGCGAAGTAATCCTTGATCTGCTGATTATTCCAGCCGGCCTGCAGCTTCTCCCGGATCGTCTCCCGCCATTGCCGGCAGGCCTCCGTCGGGCAGACATCCAGCGGCACATTCTCACACACCGGACAGAACAGCTGCTTGGCGACCGCGTTGACCTGGTCGTCCGTAATCACGGGCGGGGAGGTCTGGGCGAGCGCCGCGCGCGTCGCCAGCGTCAAGCCCAAGCCCAACGCCAGTAAGAACAGGACTCGTTTCAGCATAACCGCGCTTTCTAAGCGTTAGTCGCCGGCGGCCACCCGCGCCGCCGTCGCTTGCAGGGTCGTGGCCCGCCGCCCTTCGGCCCGGCTCGGCCAAGAGGCCACCAGCATCCCGAAGATGAAAACCAGCCCGCCCAGCCACACGAAATTGATCAGAGGGTTGACGTAGATTTTAAACGTCGCGCCTTCGGAACTGATGGCTTCCCAGTCGACCAGAATCACGTAGACGTCGTCTTCCAGCGTGCTGCGCACGCCCGGGATCGTCATCGGCTGCACGCCGTCCTGGCTTTCATACAGGTCGCGGCGCGGATAGAGTTCCGTCAAGAGCTGGCCGTCGCGATAAACCGTCACCCGCGCCCAGTGCTCTTCCCGGTCGGCGAAGGACTGCACGGCCAGGCCATTGTAGACGACGGTATAGCGCCCGATCGTCAGCTGCTCGCCGCGCTGCAGCCGGCCCTGGGTCTCGCGCTGGAACAGCGTGGAGCCCACGACGCCCAGAGCGATCAGCACCACGCCGAGATGGATGATGTAGCCGCCATAGCGCCGGCGGTTGCGCGCGATCAAGGTCGCCAGCGCGGTCAGCAGATTCTCGCCCGCCGTCTTCATGCGCGCCCGCGTGCCGCGCACAAATTCCAGCAGCGTCGTCGCGCCCACAAAGGCCACAATCCAGAAGGACAGCAGGGCCAAGACGTTGAGCACGCCCAGGATTACCAGCGCCGCCACCACCACCAGGGAGAAGGCAAACGGCCAGAGCATCAGCCGGCCCAGCTGGCGGGCCGAGGCCTTGCGCCAGGCCACCAGCGGGGCCACGCCCATCAAGAGCACCAGCGCCGCGAACTGCGGGCCGGCCACCTGGTTATAAAACGGCGGCCCGACGCTGATCTTCTGGCCGGTGATCACCTCGGAGATCATGGGCGAGACCGTGCCCCAGAAGACCGAGAAGGTGATGCCCATGAAGAGCACGTTGTTGAGCAGGAACGCCGATTCGCGCGAGAGCAGGCCATCCAGCTGATTTTCGGCCTTGAGCCGCTCCCAGCCGCGCGCCAGCAGGAACAGGGACCCGAGCAGGGTGAAGGTGATGAAGGTAAAGAACCACGGGCCAATCGCGCTCTGCGCGAAGGCATGCACCGAGGACAGCACGCCGGAGCGGGTCAGGAAGGTGCCAAAGATCACCAGGGAATAGGTCAGAATGATCAGCAGCATGTTCCAGCGCTTGAGCATGCCGCGCTTCTCCTGGATCATCACCGAATGCAGGAAAGCCGTGCCGGTGAGCCAGGGCATGAAGGCCGCGTTTTCCACCGGATCCCAGCCCCAGTAACCGCCCCACCCCAGGACGTCATAGGCCCAGCGCCCGCCCAGGATCAGGCCTAAGGACAGGAACAACCAGGCCACCAGGGTCCAGGTGCGGGTGGTCTTGATCCACTCGTCATCCGTGCGGCGCGTGATGAGCGCGGCGATGGCGAAGGCGTAGGGGATCACCAGCCCCACAAAGCCCAGGTAGAGCATGGGCGGATGGATGATCATGCCGGGATGGCGCAGCAGCGGGTTGAGGCCGCGGCCGTCGGCCAGCATCAGCGGCAGGGTGCCGGCCGGCTGGAACATGGCCGAGATCACCTGGCCGCTGGTGGTGTGCCACAGGGTGGTGAACGGGTTCTCAATGAACAACACCAGCGCGACGAAGAAGCCCAGGGTGAGGTTGGTCACCGCGATCACGTACGGCATCAGCCCGCGGTCCCGCTCCCAGCGGCGCAGCATGACACTGCCCGTGAACGTGGACATCAGCCAGCCCCAGAACACCAGGCTGCCCTCTTGTCCGCCCCACAGAGCCGTTACCTTGAGGTACAGCGGCATGGCGCGGCTGGTGGAGTTGGAGACGTACTCGATCTGGTACTGGTCCGTCACCAGCAGCGCAATCAGCACCAGCGCCGCCAGAGTGATCAGCGGCCAGGTGAGGAAGGCGGCCCGCCGGGCGCTGGCCAGCCAGACCGCGTTGTTTTGCGAGGCGCTGAGCAGGGCCATGACCACGGCATACGCCGCGCAGACCAGCGCCAACACGAGCGCAAAGTAACCGATATTGGCTAGCATGGCCTAGTTTCCGGCGTCCGGCGCGGCCTGGCTCGGCAGCGCCTGCTCGTAGCGGGTGGGGCACTTGAGAAGCAGCTCGTCGGCGTGAAAGACGCCGTCTTCGCCGATTTTGCCCGTAATGATGGCCTGGGCCTCATTTTTCAGCAGGTCCGGCTTGGGGCCGATATAGCGCACGCGAATGCGGCTGGCGTCCGGGTTGGCGACGGCATTGTGCAGCGCCGCGGCCAGACCGCCCTGGGCGTCAATCTCGGCCTGATCAGCCGTCACATGGGCGATCTCAAATGTGATGGTCAGGGTTTCCGGGTCGTAGGTGATGGTATCGCCCAACACCGCGCCCGAGGCGCGCAGGTTCTGGCCCATGATGCTGGAGCCTTTGGCCTGGATCTCATCGACCGTATAGAAGTATTGGGCCGTCGTCTGCAGGGTTGAGACGATCAGGTAAATAATGGCCGCCGCGATCAGCAGGCCGCCAATGATGAACTTGCCTTTCCCGCTGGCTTTGGTGGTGCGCAGCATATCGGGATTTGCGGTGGTGTGTGCCATAACAGTTCCTTTCAATTCGGACACGGATGATCCAGTTTCTACTTTAGCCTGTTTAGGATTTTATTTCAAGAAGCCGCATATGTAGATGAAGGGGTCAGTAGAATCTCCCGGCGCAGGCCGCCGGTGTTCCGGTATTAGTCGCGCACGGGGGTGCCACAGTTACGGCAGAAACGATCCGCCGGGGTTAACGCCTGGCCGCACTGGGTACAAAATTGGTTAGCGCCAGCTGGGCCGGCGCCCCCGGCCGGATCAGCCGGGGCCGAGCGCGCCCGGCGGCGGGGGCGGGGCGTGGAGCGCGCGGTGCCCCCGCGGGGCCAGAAATACCAGCCGGCGCCGCCAATGAGCGCCAAGCCGCCCACGACCCCCAGGCCGATCAGCCACGGCGTCAAATCCTGGCTGCCCTGGATCGGCGAGGAGGTATCCAGCCCGACCGATTCGGTGACGGCGGTCTGGCTGACCACGGACTGCGAGAGCGTCGCCGTGGGTTTGGTGTATTTCAGGGTGAAGGCGATGGGCGCGCCGGCGGCCACCGCCCCATAATCCCGGGTGTAATAATTCAGGCCGAGATCGAGCGTCCCCGCCAGAGCAAACGGCGGGTCCACCTGTAAATCGCGCGCGTCCACCGGCTCTTGGACCCGCGCTTCCACCGCCGCCACCGTGTAATCGCTGATCCAGTTGAAGGCAAAGGTGCGGGCCTGATCGGCGATCGTCAAGCCCGGGTCGTAGTACTCCACCCGGAAATTGAGGGCCGGGACGGAAAACGTCACCCGCTGCCACTCCCCCTCGGCGCTGACGGTGTTGGTGGCCATCAGCAGTTTCTGGTCCGCGTCCTGGTAGGCCGTGGCGTTTAACTGCCCGGTCTTGGGGATCCGCAGACTGACGGTGGCCGGCAACGGAGTCGTGGCCGGCAGCACGCCATGGATCAGCACCAGGGCGCTGGGCCGGTCAAACTCCGGCCAGACCTCCACCTGTAACTTCTCCAGAGTCGGCGCCGCCTGGGCCTGGGCGGGAGCCCCCTGCCCCGCCCAAGCCACGAGCAGCCCCACTCCGAGCAAACCCATCAAAACTTTGCGCCACCTAGCCATCACCTTACTGCTCCGGGGCGCCATCCGTAATCCATTGCTTGACGACATCCAACACATTTTGATCCAAAAGCGCATAGTGGTCGCCGGACTGGATCTGCACCAGCAGGCTGTTGTCCGGGTCGCCGGCCGTGATGACCGGCCCATTGGCGCCGCCGGCCATGATCCCGGCGTAATCCGTCAACTTCAGGCCGCCGGCCAGATCATCGCCATGGCACAGGCCGCAGTTGGCGTCCAGCACCGGCTGCAGCGAGCTGTACACCGGGAAGACCGCGCCGGTCGGCAGATCCGGGGCCGGCGGCGGCAGCTGGGCCTGGATGAGCTCCGCCAGCCCAGGAGCGTCGAAACCCGCGAACTCCCACTTCACGCCGTGGCATTGCGAGTTGGAGCAGAACGACGTATCCGAGGTGCCGCCGGGGTTGTCCACGGTGTGGCAGGACGCGCAGGTGCGGTCGAAGTACGTGCGATGGCCGGTGATCCAGTTGGGGTTCTTGTGCGACTCGGGTTCCAGGCCGCGGCTGACCTCGATGTTGGACACGACCTGCTTCTGCGTTGAAACAGTCGGCAGGGAGTGGCACAGGTTGCATTCCAGGCGGACCGCTTCTTCCTCGGCGTTGAGGTGTTTGCCGTCGTGGCAGCGCATACAGCCGGGGAAAGCCTTGTGGCCCAGGTTGTTGGGATGCGAGTCCCAATCCATTTTCTGGAGCGGGTAGACCGACGCCGCGTAGATTTCCTTCAGGGACGCCACCGCCATCTGGACTTTGTCCAGGTTGGCCGCGTAGTAATCCGGGTACGCCACCCGGTAGTACTCTTCCACCGCCGTCAGGCCGCTCTGCGCCACCTCCACGCTCGGATAGTTCACCGCCAGCGCTTCCATGCTCTTGAGCTTGATATCCGGGATGGCGGGGTCAATCAGGCCGCGCTGCATGGCCGAGTCCACGGCGTCGCCGGGCTGAGCGATCAGGTGCGTGATGCGGTTATGGCACGTGATGCAGTCCATCTGCTTCAAATCGGCCTCTTGGACGGTGGCCGGGTCGAAGTCGGACTCGATATCCGTGTACTCCACGTAGCTGCCGTCGTCGTTATAGACGCGGACGTAAGGGATCGACTGGCTCTGCTGGTCATCCGAGTAATACAGAATCTTGTTCTCGATATGCCAGTGGATGCCTTTGCCCAGGCCGACGCGCCGGCTGCCGCCGCCGGTCTTGAGGATCAGGTAGATGCTGTAGGGCGAGTTGGCCTGGTCTTCCTGATAGCGCTGGATGATGCGCAGGCTGTCGTCCGAGAACTTCTCGGGCGAGTGGCAGCGCTCGCAGATCTGCGGCGCCGGCCGCATATCGTTGGCCGTGATCGGGTACTCATAGGTGGTGAAGGCCAGGGCGATCACGTGCTTGGCGTCGCCGGCCTTGCGCAGGAACTGGTTGCCCACAAACTCGCGCCCGATGTGGCATTCGGTGCAGGAAATGCGCGCGTGCGGCGAAATCTGGTAGGTGGTGTACTCCGGCGGCATCGTATGACACGACGTGCCGCAGAAGACGGGTGAATTCGTGTAATCCCACGCGTACGCACCGCCCACAAAGACGCCCAGCGCCACAATCGCCAGCGTCAAATACGCAATCAGCATGGCCGACATGCGCGCGCCCGGCGGCGGGAAGAAGAAGTTGCGCAGCGCGTTCAACCCTTTTTTAAACATGGCGTCTCCTTGACTTCCGACTTAGTTTTCCGGCGCGCCGGCGGTGATCCAGCGCGTCAGGCGGTCAAGTTCCTCCGCCGACAATTCCCCTGGATGGCCGCCGGCCGTCTGCACCGTCACCAGCGAACTCTGCTCAGGCGCGCCGGCCACGATCACCGGCCCGTTGGCGCCGCCCTTGATTGTAGCCGCGTAGTCGTCCAGCGAGAGGCCGGCCGCCTGGCCGTGGCAGTTGGTGCACTTGGCCGCGAACAGGG
>JAGOBN010000171.1 GCA_017999235.1 Anaerolineales bacterium
GGGGCCGAGGCGCGGATAATGAAACTGCTGGATCAGGGTCTTGATGGCGTGCTCGCCGCGCGGCCCGAACAGCGCGTTCTTCAGCGCGATGGGCAGCGAGAGGCCCTGAATGCGCTGGGCCGCCCACTCCGCCCGGATCTCGGAGGTCGGCAGGCCCCAGACCTTCTCGGTGTAGGTTTTGAAGAAGATCTCAAACAACTTGCGCCCGAAGCGGTTGACCACCCACTCCTCGAACGTGTCTTCCTGGGGATAGGGGAAGAGCTGCGCCCGCAGATAGCTGAGGCCGACGTGCAGGCTGGTCGCCACGCCCAGGTTACGCAGGGCGTTGAGCGGGCGCAGCGGGTAATCAAAGAACCGGCCGCGATAAAAGATGCGCGAGGTGCGCGGCCGCAGCAGGAACGTCTCGCCGAGCAGCTCGTGCCAGAAGCGCTCCACCTCCGGCACCTGGGTGAAGAAGCGGTGGCCGCCGATATCAAAGTGGTAGCCGCGATAGCTTTCGGTGCGGGCGATGCCGCCCACGTGCGCGGTCTGCTCCAGCACGCTGACGGCGTAGCGGCGGCGGCACAACTCCACCGCCGCGGTCAGGCCGGCCGGCCCGGCGCCCAGGATCAGGACATGCTGGCGAGAGGCGGGTGTGTCAGGCAAGCTGGGCTGGCGCTAACGCTCAGTCAACACGGTGGAACCGCAGTACGGGCATTCCGCGCTCTGGTCGTCAATCCAGTCAACGTCATCGCTGCGGATCGGTCCGCCGCACTGGGGGCAGCGGGCCGGCAGCCGGCCGCGGTCGGAGGCCGGGGCGGCCTCGGCGGCGGCGGGCGCGCTCGGCAAGCCGGCCAGTTCACGGGCCAGCGCTTCGGCCGGGGCGTTCAAGCCGGCGGCGCGCAGGCTGGCCGCCACGCGCTCACCCACCGCGCCGGCGCGCGCCTCGCGGCCGAGGCGCTTCAGCCAGGCCAGCCCGGCCCGAGCTTCGGCCAAGGCCCGGTCGCCATCTCCCACCTGCGCGTACACGTCGGCGGCGCGCAGGTGGAGCTGCCAGGCGCGCCGGAACTGGCCGTCATGCGCGGCCTGCTGGGCCAGATCACCAAAAGCCTGGGCCGCGGCTGCTGGCTGGCCGGCCTCCATCAGCCGGTGGGCGTCCGCCAGCCGGCCGGCCAGGGGGCCGGCCAGCGCTTCCGGCCGGAAGGCGCGGCGGCGCAGGCGGGGAGGGCGGTTGGGGCGTAAACGCATGTGGAAGGGTTATATCACGTCGTCCGGAGCGCCGGCCACGTCACCATCGGCGGGCGCTTCGAACCCCTCGCCGCCGTCCAGTGCGGCGTCCGCGCCGGCCTCGTCCGTGGTTTCGCCGGCCGGAAGCCCCAGCGTCACCGCGCGGCCAAAGATCAGATAACCGGTGTGGGCCACCATCCGGTCGGTGGGCCGCAGGCGTTCCGGCACCGGCTTGTAGTAGCGGATGAGCACCTCGCACACTTCCACAAAGCTGTACCCGTCGCGCTCCAGCGCCGCCAGCAGTTTGGAGACCTGGTTGGCGGTCGGCAGGATACTGCCGAAGAAGCCGCCGCCCTTGAGCGCGCGCCGCGCCTGGCCGGTGTAGTCCCAGGGGTTGGGGACATCCAGAAAGAGCGCGTCCACGTCGGTCTCGTCATAGCCCAGTTCGATGTTCCGCAGCTTGAACGTCACCCGGTCTTGCAGGCCGACGCGCTCCAGATTCCGGCGCGCCAGGGCCTGCATGTCCTCGCGCACGTCGTAGCTGAAGACGTGGCCGTCCGGGCCGAGCATCTGCGCCAGCACGGTGGTCAGGCCGCCGCTGCCCGTGCCGGATTCGATGACCGTGCGCCCCGGGCGGATGGACATCTTCATCAGGATGAAGCCAATGTCCTTGGGGTAGATGATCTGCGAGTTGCGCTTGATATCCCGGATCAGGTCGTCCGTGGAGGGCTCCAGCACGAAGAAGGCATGGCCCTTGTGCGTGGCCACCTCCGCGCCCAGCGTCAAGCCGATCAAGGCGTCATGGGCGAGATGGCCGAAGTGAGTGTGGAATTTTTCGCCCGCCACCAGCCGAAAGATAAAGGTCTGCCGTTTGCGGTCGCGGCCCACCAGTTGTACGATGTCACCCGCCTGCAGGGTTGCCATTCAGTTTGTCCTATCTTGAGAGAGTGGCCCTGATTATAACTAAAGCCGGGATCAGCGGCCGGCCAGTTGGGCGGCTTATGGTACACTTTTAGATTGAAGAGGCGGGTGGAGGATCTATGGAAAACAGCAAACGCATTGTGTGCATTGAAGACGAACCCGAAATGATTGACCTGATGCGGCTGATCTTAAGCCGCAAAGGCTATCAAGTGATTGGCGCGATGGGCGGCCGGGAAGGCCTGGAAGCCGTGCAGCGCGAGACGCCGGATGTGGTGCTGCTGGATTTGATGATGCCCGACATGGACGGCTGGGAGGTCTATCAAAAGATGAAGGCCAACGAGGCCACCAAGAACATCCCCGTCATCGTCGTCACCGCCAAGGCCCAGAGCATTGATAAGGTTCTGGGTCTGCACATCGCCAAGGTGGACGATTACATCACCAAACCCTTCGGGCCGCAGGACCTGATCGACAGCATCGAGAAGGTCTTGGCGCGCAAAGAAAAAGAGAAGACCGGCTAGCGGCCGGCCGCGGACTAGGCTGAAAGCCGGGGGCGCCGCGCAGCCGCGCGCGCGCCCCCGTATTGTGTCATGACCTCTTGGCGGGTGGTGGTTAATCGCCGCACCGGCGTTCGGTTGGCGGCCCGGGCGCGCTGGTGCGCGTCGTTCGGGTGCCGCCTGCGCGGGCTGATGTTCCAGCGCGCGCTGCCGCCGGAGGAAGCCCTGCTCCTGGTGGAGCCGCGTGAGAGCCGGGCCGGCGCTTCGATCCATATGTTTTTTGTGCCGTTTTCCATTGGGGTGGTGTGGGTCAACACCGCCGGCCGGGTGGTGGATACCGTGCTGGCCGAGCCGGGGCGCCCGTACTACGCGCCGCGCGCGCCGGCGCGCTACACCCTGGAAGCGGCCCCGGCTGTCTTAGACTCCGTGGCGATTGGCGATGACGTGGATTTTGAAATTCTGGCGGCTTAGTCTGGCGCTGCTCTGCGCGGCGCTCCTGGCGGTGCGGCCCGCCGCCGCACAGTCGGCCGGCCCGTTGTACGTGGTGCAGCCGGGGGACACGCTCTTCGGCATTGCGCGCCAATTTGGCGTGACGCTGGAAGCGCTTCAGGCCGCCAACCCCACCGTCAACGCGGACGCGTTGCCAGTGGGCCAGGCGCTGGCGATCCCGGGTTTCGGCGGCGCGGCCGGCCTGCTCGGCACGCATTTGGTGGAGCCGGGCGAGTCCTTGGACAGCCTGGCCATGCGCGTGGGCCTGGCCCGCGCCACGCTCGTCCGCCTGAACCGGATCGTCAATCCCAGCCAGGTCTACATCAACCAACCCGTCATTGTCACCGACCAGCTGGATGCCGGGCCGGCGCTGCCCACGGGAGTGACGGTGGCGGCCGGGCCGGCGGACGGTCTGCTGGCGCTGGCGGCGGCCCGCGGCCTCTCGCCCTGGGCGCTGGCGGCCGCCAACCGGCTGGCGGATCCGGGCCAGCTGCGCCCCGGCGCGGTGCTGGTGGTGCCGGGCGGCGAGACGCCCGTAAAGGCGCTGCCGGCGCCGCTGCTGGATCTTGAACTGCGCCCCCTGCCGATCGAACAAGGCCATACGCTGGTGATCCGCGTGCGCGCCGACCGCGCCGGCCAGGTCACGGGCCAGCTGGGGGAATGGCCGCTCAATTTTCATCCGACGCCCGAGGACCCCAACACGCAGATCGCGCTGCTGGGCCTGTACCGCCTGGCGGAGCCCAACCTGTACCCGCTGGCGGTGACGTTTCAGACCGAGGCCGGCGCGGTGAGTTTTGCCCAGGCGCTGCCGGTGCGGGCCGGGCAGTATGGCAGCGACCCGCCGTTGACGGTGGACCCGGCGACGATCGATCCGGCGGTGGTGCAGCCGGAGCTGGCCAGGATCATGGCGGTGGTTTCGCCGGCGACGCCGGAGCGGTTGTGGACGGGCCCGTTCATGCTGCCGTCCGTGGGCGGCTTGCGGTCGCTGTATGGGTCGCTGCGCGCCTACAACGGCGGCGCGTATGACTCATTTCATGGCGGCGTGGATTTCTCCGGCGGCGATGATCGGCCGATTACGGCGCCGGCGCCGGGGGTGGTGGTCCTGGCGGAGCCGCTGACCGTGCGCGGCAACGCCGTGGTGCTGGATCATGGCTGGGGGGTGTACACGGGCTACTGGCACCAATCCCAAATCTTGGTGCAGGCCGGCCAGCGGGTGGAGACTGGCCAGATCCTCGGCTACCAGGGCGCCACCGGGCGCGTGACCGGGCCGCACCTGCATTGGGAGGTCTTCGTCGGCGGTTTCCAGGTGGAGCCGCTGGAATGGACGGAGACCACCTTCCCCTGAGTCGTTAAGGTTCGGGGGGCGGGGCGGGGTCGGCGGCCGGGTTCTCGTCGTCGGTGGCTAAATCGCCGTGCTCATACGCGGCCAGCAGGGCTTGCGCCTCGGCCAGCTGGTCGGCCGGCACCAGCAGATCCGCTTCGCCCAGCGCCCCCACGGTTAATGCGTATTGGGCGCCGGCCCCTTCTTGCAGAATTTGAGTGGGGATCCCGGAGGCTTGCAGCAAGCCGCTCAGAATTTGAGCCTGCAGCTGGCCGGCGGCGGTGTAAGCGACTGCCCAAGGTTTGCTCATTGGCGTCTCCCTTACCAGGCGACTATTTGTGCCGGCTGTTGCAAACCGGCTTAGGCTGAGTATAATGCTAAATCGTTCCGCACAAATTTCTCCTTTGCTTGAGGCTCACCGTTGAACGGACGTCAGACACAGAAGGCAGATTACTGGGGCTCCGGCTTCGCCATCGAAGACGCCGATCTCGATTATCTTTACAACCTGCTCCTGGAAGAGGAAACCCCGCTGACCACGGAGGAGATGGCGCACGTCATCATCCGCCGGCGCATTGAACGCGAGGCCGAGGCCTTGAAGCGCCGCGAGCAGGGCGCGGTTCCGTATCTGCCGCAGGAGACCTTCACCGTTGGCCAGCAGGTGGCGTTTTCCACGCCGCGTTTTGTCATCGCCACGGTGGTCGGGGTGCGGCCCGGCCACAATCCGGACCTGGGTGATTTTGATGTGATCTGTGTGGACTTTGGGGACGGCCGGCCCAGCCGCGAATATGCCGCGCGCCTGGCCGACCATGCCCTGAATTCCCAGACGGTGTATCAAGGCGACGCGGAGTTGGCGGAGCCGGAAGAGCTGTTTGCCAAGCACGGCCTGACCGTCATCGCCAAGCTGGAGGCGCGGCTCAAGACCAGCGCCGATATCGTGCGGCTGGCCGGCCGCTGGTTCCCGCGGCCGCTGCTGGCGAATGTGAACATCGGCCACCTCAACCTGGCCGAGGCGGTGCTGGACATGGCCGGCGGCGGGCCGCTGCCCACCGAGGCGCTGCTGCAAGAGGTGGGCCTGCCCGGCAACATCAACCCGCGCCTGCAAGCCTTCTCGCTGCACTACGCCCTGCAAGAGGATGAGCGCTTTGATGAGGTGGGGCCGACCGGCCAGGTGCTGTGGTATCTGCGCCGGCTGGAGCCGCCGGAAGTGCTCTTCTCGCCGCGCCGGCTGGAGAATGCCGCGCCGGATCCCGGCCCGGCGGCTTTGCCCCCGGCTTTAGCGGCGCTGGTGACTGAGCTGGATGATGAATTCACGACCGCGGCCGCGAGCCCCGAGGCGGCGGACGCCGTCGCCGTGACGTTGACTTTCCCGCACCGCCGGGTGGGGACACTGCCGCTCTCGCCGCGTCTGCAGGGTTTTTTCCCCACCGCCTACGAGTCGCCGCGCATCCGCTGCACCTTTGTGGACGGCGACACCGGCGAGAAGCTGGCCGCCTGGGTGGTGCGCGCCGGCCGGTACGTGTATGGCCTGGAAGAGTGGTACCGCAAGCTGGAATTTCCGGTGGGCGGGCAGCTCATGGTCAGCCCGGGCCAGACCCCGGACGAAATTGTGATCAAGGCCAGCCGCCGCCGGCCCGTGCGGGAATGGGTGCGTCTGGCCCAGCCGGCCGCCGACGGCCGGCTGATGTTCTCCATGCAGAAGCGCCTCATCGGCGTGAACTACGATGATCTCATGGTGGTGGCGGTGGACAACCTGGGCGCCGTGGATGACGCTTGGCTTAAGAGCCAGCATCTGCCCTTTGCGCGCCTGGTGGCCGACCTCTTCCGCGAGCTGGCCAAGCTCAATCCCCAGAGCGCGGTGCATGCCAAGACCCTTTACGCGGCCGTGAACGTGGTCCGGCGCTGTCCGCCCGCCCCGATCTTTGCCGAGCTGTTGGCGCGGCCTTACTTCGCGCATGTCGGCGACGCTTACTGGCGCTTCGATCAGGCGCAGTGGACGGAGTAACCCAGTGAGCCCTCTGAACGCCTTGCCCAATGCTTTTTTCAAGCCGGGACCCGATACCCGGTTCCATATTGATTTTGACTGGTGGGAGCGCGAGCAGCGCGAGCTGCGCGTGGACGTGATGAAGCATCTGCGGCCGGAGCTGCAGAGCGCGTTTGCCGAGTACACGGGCGGCGAGACCCTGGATGTCGTGGATCCGGAGACCGCGGAAGTGCGCGTGGCCGACAAGCTGCAGTACGTGCTGCGGACGCAGTGCAAGCCGCTGGAGGCTTTCCTGACGGAGCACACCTCCCTGGTGGACGCGGTCTTCCATGTCTTCTTGCTCAATGGCAACCAGCCCTTGTCCTCGAACGAGTTAGGCGAGCGCATCAACCGGCCGGCCCAGACCATTCTGCGGACCCTGGCCGGCCGCGTGGTGTATAAGGGTCTGCGGCCGATGCCCGTCGACGTGGAATGAAGGTCTACGTCAAACTCTTCGCCCTGCTGCGCCAGCATCACCCCGGCCCCAACCGTTCGATCCCGCTGGAAGTTGAGCTGCCGGCCGGCGCGCGCGCCGCGGATTTGGTGCCGGCGCTGCATTTGCCGGCCCAGCTCGTCCGCAACGCCTTTATCAACAATCAGACCGCGGACCTGAACACCGTGCTGCAGGACGGCGACCAGATCAACTTGTTCCCGCCGGTGGTGGGCGGTTGAGGGCGCTGGAGCAACCGGAGTAAAATTGAGGCGCATCTCAGGCGCCTGTAGCTCAAGTGGATAGAGCAGCAGCCTTCTAAGCTGTTGGTTGTGGGTTCAAGTCCCGCCAGGCGCATTCTTAACCGGCCAGTGGATACACCACTGGCCGGGGTCATTTAAGGCCGGGCACGCGACGGGTCGGCGGTCCCAACGAAGGCCGGGCCGGCGGCGCGGTCAGAACCCAGAGGCAGAGTCAGGCTGACGCGCGTGTACGCTCCCGGTTCACTTTCCACGCGCAAGGCGCCGCCCAGGATGCCCAGCAGCGCGCCATGCAGGGCCAGGCCGTGGCCGGCCGGTCCGCTCCCGGTGAAGCCAACCCCATCATCTTCCACCACCAGGCCCAAGCCATTCGGCTGGGCCTCCAGCCGCAGGCTTAACGTCAGCGGGGCGCCGGCGGCCGGCCGGCCGTGCCGCGCGGCATTCCGGACCGCTTCCCGCGCCGCGTAAAAGAGCACGTCGGCGGCCAGAGCCGGCAGGCGGGCCGCCTGCTGCTCGGCCTCCGGCTCGGCGCGCCATACCACGGCCTCGAAAGCGCCAGCGAATTCGCCCGTA
>JAGOBN010000172.1 GCA_017999235.1 Anaerolineales bacterium
GCACCATCTCCCGCCGCAAAATAGCGGCGCTGTCGCGCACCGTGGCCGCCGTCTCCGGGAAGAAGGCCGCCCGCCCGCCGAACAGCAGGCGCTGATCGGGCGTCAGGCGGTAGTAGTGCAGGAAATTTTTGGAGTCAAAGACCATGCGCCGGCGCGGACTTAGTTCGTGCGCCACCTCCGGCGGCAGCGGCGCGGTGACGATGATGTACGAGCCGAGCGGCACCAGTTTACGCTGGAGCGCCGGCGTGGCGCGCCCGGTATAACCGCCGGTCGCCACCCCCACTTGCTGGGCCGTCACCGTCCCGCGCCGGGTGACCAGCCGGAAGCCGGCGGGGCCGCGCTCCAGGCTCTCCACGCGCGCGCCCGTGTACAGCCGCGCGCCGGCGCGCTCTGCCGCGCGGGCCAGGCCGGCCGCGTAACGCGCCGGGTTCAGGCCGGCGCTGGCCGGATCCACCAGCCCGCCGTGATAACGGTCGGAGCCGATCTCGCTGCGTAAATCGCGCGCGGCCACCAGCCGCACCGGGTGGCTGAACTCGCGGGTCAGCACTTCCGCCGAGCGCTCAAAGCGGCGGAAGTGCGCGGGCTTGCAGGCCACTTCCAGGCAGCCCGTCCGGGCGAAGTCACAGGCGATGGCTTCCTCCCGCACTAAACGTTCCACCTCGTCAATCGCGGCCACGGAGGCCGCGAACAACCGCCGCGTCAGATCGCGCCCGTAGCGTTGGAGGAGCTGGCCGGCGCCCAGCTTCAGTCCGGTCAGCGTCATCCCGCCGTTGCGGGAGCTGGCCCCCCAGCCCAGCGTCTCCGCGGCTTCCAGCACCACCACCCGCGCCCCGCGCCGCGCCGCAGCCCGCGCCGCCGTCAGGCCGGTCAGCCCGCCGCCCACGATGACCACATCCGCGGTCTCGGCCCACACACCGGTGTAGCCGGCCGGCAGAGTGGTCGTCTCCCACCAGAAGGGTTTCTCGTTTTGCATGCCGTCATCTCCCTTCGCCGTGCAGCCCGCCGCACTGCGATCTTATCACGCCCCCCGGCGCCGCCCGCCGGATTTGACAGAACTCCCCGCGCCCCCTAGAATTAAATAGATAGGGTTTGATTTATTGATTGGGACCGTGCCGGTCTCAGTCCGCCGGCGTGGAGACCGCATGCAAAGCACCCGTCAGGCCATCCTAGATTATCTTAAGACGCACGGCCAGGCCACCGTGGATGAACTTGCCAGCGTGCTGGCGTTGACGCCCGTCACCGTGCGCCATCACTTGGATATCCTGCGCGGGGATGGGCTGGTGGGCGCGCCCGTCATCCGCCACCGCACCTCGCGCGGCCGGCCGCAGTATGTGTTTACGCTCACCGAGCGCGCCTCCGCGCACTTCCCCAAAAACTACGATGATCTGGCCACCAAACTGCTGGATGAGGTCCGCGTCCAGGGCGGCGAGCCGTTCGTCAACGTGATCTTTGAGGGCGTGGCCGCCCGGCTGAGCGCGGAAGCGCCGGCGCTGGTGGCCGGCGAGCCATTCCCGGCCCGGCTGGAGCGCGCGGTGACCTTCCTGAACGGCCGCGGCTACGTGGCGCACTGGGAAGCGACCGAGGGCGGTTTCCTGCTCCACACCTGCAACTGCCCCTACGAATCGCTGGCCGGCCGCCATCCGGAGCTGTGCCACATGGATCTGGTGCTGATCGGCAACCTGCTGGGCGCGGTCCCGCACCGCGTCACGCGGGTGGTGGATGGCGCCACCAGCTGCGCGTATCTGTTCCGTGAGCCGGCGCCGGCTCAATAAAGCAGACAATTTTCTGCTTATTTGACTCTTATCGGTGACTCGAATACAATCAAAGTAACCCTAGATTAGGAGAGATACTGGATGTCTGACTTGTTGATGCCCATAACCCCCGATCAAATGACCGCCGAGCCAGAAGTGACCCTGCTGCCGGCCGCGGCGGCCAAGCTGAAAGCCCTCCTGGCCGAGCGCAGCCTGACCGCGCACGGCCTGCGCGTGTTCGTGTCCGGCGGCGGCTGTTCCGGCATGCAGTATGGCATGGCCATTGAGAAAGAGCCCGGCGAATTCGACGCCGTGTTTGAACAGGAAGGCGTCCGCGTCTACGTGGACCCGACCTCGATGATGTATCTGGGCGGCGCCACCATCGACTATGTGGACAATTTGATGGGCGGCGGTTTCCGCATTGATAACCCGAACGCCACCGCCACCTGCGGCTGCGGCCACTCGTTCCGCACCCAGGGCCAGGCCGCGCAAAGCCAGGCGTCCGGCGGCGGCTGCGGCTGCGGCAGCCACTAACCGCGGACTGTCCGCGCGCATGGCGTCACGGTACTTCACGGTCGCCGAGGCCAACGCGCTGCTGGAAAATGTGCGCCCGATCATGAGCGCTATCCTGGTGGCGCGGCAGCAGATTGTGGATGCCCAGCCGGAGATTTGGCCGGTGCTGGAAAAAGCCGTGGGCAACGGCGGCAGCAAAAAGGCCGGCGCCCTGGTGGCCCAGTTTGACGTGATCCAAAAGAACGTCCGCGTGCTGCAGGACCTGGGGATCACGGTCAAAGACATCAACCAGGGCCTGGTGGATTTTCCCGCCCAGCGCGACGGGCGGGAAGTGTACCTGTGCTGGCGCTATGATGAGGCCCGCATCACCCACTGGCATGAGGTCGACGCCGGCTTCGCCGGCCGCCAGCCGTTATAAGCCAGCCGCGCGCCGCGGCGTTTTCGTCCAACCCGCCTGTCCCCGCCGACCTCCGCCTGGACTTACCGGGGTGTCTCGGCGGGGACTTTTTCTGACCGTTGATCGCGAGTGCCCTGTCCGCCGGAATCCGATGGAGGCGCGTTGCCATTGGTAAGCGTTAAGCGCGGGCGGACGGGGTACGAGGAGTAAGACGCGTGGGCCTATCCTTGCCTTTCTTCAATAAATCCAAACGCACCAGCTCCATTGTCTGGCTGGATTTGGGCGACCTGGGCGACCTGGTGAACCCGGCCGGCCCGCACGAGCAGTGGCAGGACCACGGTCTGGGCCTGCTGCGCACCATCCTGCACCAGAACGGCGTGCTGACGGACATGTTCTCGACGCGCCAGTGCACGTCCTGGGAGCAGGTGCGCGAGAAGCTGCGCGGCTACGACACGCTCATCCTGAACGTGCGCTCGTACACCTACCCCAGTGCCTACCGCAGCGCGAAAATCTTCAAGGAAGTCAACCCGCGCGGCCTGGTGATGGCCGGCGGCATGCACGCCACCGTGGCGCTGGATGAGATGGTGGCGGTGCCCGAATTCGACAAAATCATCCAGGGGCCGGGCGAACTAACCATCGTGGATCTGGTGAAATACCCGGAGCGCTTCCCGCGCGTGGTGCTGGGCCAGGGCGCCAAGAGCATGGCCGACTGGCCGATGATCGACCGGACGCTGTGGCCCAAACCGGCCTCCTGGAAGCTGGCGCGCAAGTTTCACTGGCCGCTGGAGCCGGAGTGCGGCTGGGGGCCGCCGCCGGTGGTCACCCTGCTCACCAGCCGCGTCTGCCCCTGGCAGTGCGTGTTCTGCAACGAAAGCTCCTACATCCCCAACATGGGCCGCCGGCCGGTGGAGCTGGTGATCGACGAGCTGAATTTCCTGGACAAAAAATACGGGGTCGGCTCGCTGGTCATCCACGACTCGATGTTCTTCCAGAACCCGACCTGGCTGGAGGAGTGGCTGGAGAAGTACCCGCGCAAGGCGCGCAAACTGTGGCCCTATTGGGCGGCCGGCCGCGCCGACACGGTGCGCCAGTGGCCGGATCTGTTCGAGGCGCTGATCAAGGAGACCAACTGGAACACGGTCTCCATCGGCTTTGAGAGCGGCAGCGACCGGGTGCTCAAGCTGATCAACAAGGAATGCTCGGAGGAAGACAACTACTTCGCCATCGACCATCTTACGCGCATCGGCGACGAGATGGAGGCGCAGGGCAAGAAAGCGCCAGTCTTCTGGTCCAACATCATGCTCGGCATCCCCGGCGAGACGCCCGAGGACGCCTTCAAGACCATGCGGATGGTCAAATACACCAAGCGCATCCTGCCGTCCATCTCCTTTTACGCGCCCTACCCCGGCTCCGCGCTGGGCTATCAGCTCATCGCCGAAGGCAAGAGCCGCATGTCCAAGGAGAACTACCACCGCTTCCCGGATGACGAAAAAGTGGTGGGCGTGAACTATCAGTTCTATCGCGACCTGCTGGCCGGCAAGTACGACGCCGAGGTCAACCGCGGCCTGGCCGAGGTGCGCCAGCAGCGCAAAAACTACCTGGGCGCGCTGGCGAAAGCGTGAGGGAATGAGGCATTACCGCCATGAGCAGCTTCAGCAACCCGCACTTCATGTATCTGTTCGATCTTAAAAACGGAAAGAAAAAGCTGGCCTACGGCCAATCGCCCGAGGACGCGCTGGAGATTCTGCGGACGCGCCTGACGCCCGAGGAAATGGCCGAGATCCTCACCGACCAATACGTGAAGATCAACCAGCGCAAACTGCACGATCACATCGGCGAGCTGGGATGATCCGGCTGCCCGGCCGGCCGCGGCTCGCCGCCGCCCACCGCCGGCTGCTCCAGGCGTTGGCGGCCGGCCAGACCCTCAAGGCCCACCGGGACGTGGACGGCGGCAAGGTCTGGCGCCTGCACGGGGCCGATGGCCGGCCGGCCGAGACGCTCCCCCGCCAGCTGGTGGATGAACTGGTGGCGGCCGGCCTGCTCGACAGCAACAAGAAATTTCCGGCCGCCACCTTCTGGCTGACCGAGGCCGGCCGCGCCGCCGCCCAGACTCCGGATTAGCGCCGGCCGCGCACCAGCCCAATCACCCCGGCAAAGACCCCCAGACTAAACAACATCACAATCGCCAGCGCCGGCGGAAAGCCGCCCCGGCCGGCCGCCAGGCCTTCCGGCGGCAGCAGCGTCGGCCGGATGACGATGGCCGGCGGCGTGAAGGTGGGCAGGCGCCCCGGCTCGCCGCTCAGCCCCGGCGCCGGCGTGAGCGTGCCGGCCGCCAGCGGCTCCAGCGTGGGCGTTGGCGGCAAGGTGGGGGTGGGCGGGATCTCGGCCTGCGGCACCGCGTTGAGATCGCCCGTCACGCGCACCAGGCCGGCCAGCACCCAGCCGCTGTTGGCGGGCCCGCCGAAGTAATTCACCTTGAGCCACACATACGCGCCCACCGTCGCCTGGCCCAGGATCGGCTCGGATTGGCCGGCCACCAATTTGCCGATCAGGTCATAGCCGGTGCCCGGGCCGGCGCGCACATTGACGTCTTCAAAGATCTCCACGCGCGGCCCCTCCGGCGTGCCCTGCGCGGCCGCGGGCGCCGCCGCCCACACCGCCGCCCCCACGGCGAGTATTCCCGCGATCATCCACCAACGGCGTGCCATGTGACTCTCCCTGAATAACAGCAAGGGCGTGGACGACCCAGCCGCCCACGCCCCGCTTGGTTCCCTCTGACGTCGCGCGGGCTATTCGTTCTCGCGCAGCGCTTCCAGCGTCGTCTGCAGCACCGGCAGCAGCGTCTGCTCATCGGCGTAATCGGCCGGCGCAAACGCCATCGCCAGCTGGCCGGCGCGCCGGCCAGCCAGACGCGCTTCCAGGCCGGTCAGCGCCTGGGCCGCATCCGTGAAGCCCACCCGCCCGATCAACTCCACCGCGGCGCGGCGCAGCCGCACGGCCAGCAGCCGATCCGTGGCCATCCGCACCAGCTCGCTGGAGGCGGTGGGGATGCGGCTCAGCAGCCGGTTCAGGCTGTCCGGCGCCAGACGCACTGTGTTCTCCCGCGCCGCGCTATGCACCTCCAGCAGGGCCAGCAAGTGCGGGCGCTCAAACTTGCGCAGGTGGCTGGCCGCCACGGCCCGCACCTCGGCCGGGTAGCGATACTCGCCGCCGCGCACCTCAAAGTAATCGGCCAGCGCCTGGACAATCTGCGCGCGCAGGCTCAGATCCGGCTCGTCCACCCGGGAGGCCAGCAGCTGCGAGGTCAGCGTGGAGCGCCGCACCGCCTCCGAGCCGAACAGGATGGCGAACCCGCGCCGGCGCTCCTCGATGTGCGGCGAGACGAACATCTCGCCGGCCACCCACGGCTCAACCGACGGCACCACGCGCGGCACCAGCCGGGCCGGCGGGCGCGCGGTCGTCATCTCGTAGCGGACGCGGGAACGGGGTCGTGACATTCGGTTTGGGTGTCAGGGTGTTTTACCGTTTTAACACATCCCGCAGTTTTTGCAACCCGCGCTCGGCCGGGTCGCCCAGCGCCACGCGGATGACCCGGCGGCCGCGGCCCACCAGCGCCTGGAAATCGCCCAGGGCCTGGGCGTTCTTGAGCGTCGAGAACGTGAAGGCCTCGCCGGGGATGGCCGCGTCCTCGGGGTCCGCGCCCAGGAGCTGCACAAAGACGCCGGTGTTCGCCCCGCCCTTGTGCAGCTGGCCGGTGGAGTGCAGGAAGCGCGGCCCGTAGCCGATGGTCACCGCCGCGCCCGTGGCGTCGCGCAGGGCCGCCTGCAGCTCGCGCAGCAGCTTCTCGCGGCGCGGGGTGCGCTCCAGATACGCCATCAGCGCGATGTAGCCGCCGCGCTTGACGGCGCGCAAGTGTTTGCCCACCTGGGGCGCGTCCGGGGTCAGCCGCGCCGCGGCGTCCGGCAGAGTCTGCGTCTGGGTGTAGTCGGCCAACAACGCGCGGGTGTTGCGTTTGGCGGCCTCCACATCCGGCTGATCAAATGGGTCGATGCCCAGCGCCCAGCTGGCCACGGCCGTGGCGATCTCCCAGCGCAGCATTTCACCGCCCAAGTCGTAGATGTCTGCCAGGTCGATGGTGATCACTGGATGGCCGGCCCGCGCCAGCGCTTTCAGCGCCTTATCCCGCGCGGCGGCCGCGCTGCCGGCGCCCAGCCGGAGATGCACAAAAACCCGGTCCTTGCCATAGGCCGCCGGCTTGCCCAACGCCTCGCCCTCCACGGGCAGCAGCCCCAGGTCTTCCTTGCCGGTCGATTCGGCGATCAGCTGTTCGGCCCAATAGCCGAAGGTGCCGATCTTCTCGGCCACGAAGAAGGTGACCTTATCGCGCTTGGCCTGCGCCAAGGCCCCCAGCGCCGCCCCCAGCCGCAGGCCGGGATTGCGCGCCGCCGGGATGGTCGGCCCGCAGGCCTGCGCCATCTGGCGGGCGCGCTCCAACAGCTTGGCCACGTCCACGCCCAGGAGCGCGGCCGGCACCAGGCCAAAGTACGAGAGCGCCGAGTAGCGGCCGCCGATCTCCGGGGGATTGATAAAGGTGCGCCGGAAGCCGCGCTCTTTGGCCAAGCTTGCGAGCGCGGTGCCGGGGTCGGTGATGGCGACAAAGTGCTCGCCGGTGCGCGGGCCGCGGACCTGGCTCACGCGCTCCCAGAAGAACTTGAAGAACGCGTTGATCTCGGCCGTCCCCCCGGACTTGGAGGAGATGAGGTAGAGCGTGCGCGCCGGGTCGCTGCGGGCGCCGGCGGCCAGAACGGCGGCCGGGTCGGTGGAGTCCAGCACCGTCAAATCCAGATAGCCTTTGGCCACGCCAAAGGTCGCGCGCAGCACCTCCGGCGCCAGCGACGAGCCGCCCATGCCGCACAACACCGCGTGGGTGAAGCCGGCGCGCTTCACCTCGCCGGCGAAGGTGGTCAGTTCCGTGACGTGCGCGGCCATCTGCGCGGGCAGGTCCAGCCAGCCCAGCCGGATCTTGATCTCGGCCTGATGCGCGGCGTCGTC
>JAGOBN010000173.1 GCA_017999235.1 Anaerolineales bacterium
AGCCTAGATGGATGACGCCGGCCAGCCCCAGGTCTTGGGCCGCGGCGGTGAGCTCCGCCCAGCGCATGTCGCCGGGGGAAGCATGGCCGGCCAGATGCTCCGGGTCGGCGCTGCCCACCTCGCCCCGCGTGGCGCAGGCGTAGTAGACGTTCAGGCCGCGCAGTGCGTATTCGGCCAGGGTCGAGCCGGGGCCGAAGGATTCGTCATCCGGGTGCGCGCCGACGAAGATTAAGGTGCGTTGAGCGGTCATGGGCTCCTTTGTCAGTCTGGGGGCGGTCAGCGGGTTTGCGGCCAACGACCGCGGGCGTACTCCCCGGCACGTTCGTGCCGCCAAGATGATACCGCCCCGGCACGAAGTCGGCAATCAAAGCGCCCGGAAGCGCGTGATAGAATCCCCGCATGATGACCACCCGCCCTTCCACCGCCTGGGTGACGCCGGCCGACGATTTGGCCGGCCTGGTGGCGCGGCTGACCGCCAGCGTGCAGGCGGCCGCCATCGTGGACCCGGACAAGCTGCGCCTGATCATCGCGGCCCTGATCGCGCGCGGGCATGTGCTGCTGGAAGATGTGCCGGGCGTGGGCAAGACCCTGGTGGCCAAGGCGCTGGCCCGCTCACTGGACGCGGATTTCAAGCGCGTGCAGTGCACGCCGGATCTGCTGCCCAGCGATATCACCGGCTCCAGCCTGTATGATCAACGCCGGCAGGAGTTTGTGTTTGTCCCCGGCCCGCTCTTCGCGCATGTGGTGCTGCTGGATGAGATCAACCGCGCCACGCCGCGCACGCAATCCAGTTTGCTGGAGGCGCTGGCGGAAGGACAGGTGACCAGCGACGGCGTCACCCGGCCGCTGGAGCAGCCGTTCTTCGTCATGGCCACCCAGAACCCGGTGGAGACGGCCGGCACGTTCCCGCTGCCGGAAGCGCAGCTGGACCGCTTCTTGTTCTCGCTCTCGCTCGGGTATCCGGGCGCGGCGGCGGAGCTGCGCATCCTGGAGCAAGAGGAGCACAGCAATCCGTTGGCCGGCGTGCGGCCGGTGCTGGCGCTGCCGGACGTGCTGCGGCTGCAGGCCGCGGCGCTGCAAGTGAATGTCGCCCGGCCGGTGAAAGAGTACATCGTCCAGTTGGTGCTGGCCACGCGCGGCCAGCCGGAGGTGGTGTTGGGGGTCAGCCCGCGCGGCGGGGTGGCCGTGCAGCGGGCCGCGCAGGCGCTGGCCCTGCTGGCCGGCCGCGCTTTTGTCACGCCCGATGATGTGAAGGCCGCGGCGCCGGCCGCGATGGCGCATCGCTTGCTGACCCGGCAGCGGGGCTTGGCGGCCGGCCAGGCGGTGGTGGCCGCCGTCTTGGCGCAGGTGCCGGTGCCGGTGTGAGTCGGCCGCGGTCATTCGTTATCTGCTATTCCAGAGGATGCTATGTTAGCTGATCGCAACAACCGCTACGTCAAAATGCTCCGCAGTTGGTGGGGCCGCTCGCTGTTCGGCGCGTTCGTCGGCGGCCTGCTGATCTCCTGGTCCGGCGTGGATGAGCCCGTCGTCTTTTTTGGCGGCATGCTCCTCGGCGCGCTGGTCCTGTATTTCCTCGGCCGCTTGGAGTGACCGCCGGCCGCGCGCCGCACGGATTTTATCGGAGATGAAATTCGTGTCACCGCGCGGCCGCCCGCTGCCGGTTACCGCGCGGGGCTGGGCCGTCCTCGGCCTGGCGTTCCTCTTGTATTTGGCCGCCAACCAGACCCAGGTCAGTTGGCTGTATGTCTTCGCCGCGCTGGGCGCGGGGATCTGGCTGGCCGCCGCCGGCGTGCCGGGGGCCGCGCTGCGCGCGCTGTCCCTGCGCCGGACCCTGAGCGCGGCGGAGCCGGACGGGGACGCGGAAGTCCGCGTCGGCGATCCGGTGACGGTCACCCTGACACTGCACAACGCCAGCCGCTGGCCGGCCGCCCAGGTGCGCGGCGCCGAAATCTGCGCCTTTGCGCCGGCCGCCGAACGCGATCAGACCTTCTTTGTGGATGTCCCCGCCCACGGCGCGCTGACCCTCCGCTACACCGTTCCAGCCGCCCGCCGCGGCTGGTTTGAGTTTGCGCCCGTGCCGCTGACCAGCCGCGCGCCCTTTGGGTTTTGGGCGGCGGCGCGGCCGGCGCCCGCCCCCGGCGCGGTGCTGATCTTCCCGGAATACCGCGAATTGCCCAGTTTGCCGGTGCTGGACCGCCGGCCGGCGGCTCAGAATCCGTATGCGCGAATCGGGGCCGGCAGTGAGTTCCTGGGCGTGCGCGAGTATCGGCCGGGCGATTCGCCGCGCCACGTGCATTGGCGCACCTCGGCGCGGGTCGGCCGGCTGGTGGTCCGCGAGTTCGCGGAGGAGACCCAGCCCGGTGTGCTGATTGCGCTGGATGTGCACGCCGCGTCCGTGATTGGCCCGGCCGACGACAACACGCTGGAGCGCACCATTAAAGTGGCGGCCACGCTCGTGCACTACGCGGACCGGCGCGGGCTGGCGGTGAGCCTGGCGGCCGCGAGCGAAGCCTGGCCGGCGCCGGTTGGCCCGCTCAGCCGCTGGGCGGCGCTGAGCTATCTGGCGCGCGTGGCCGGCGACGGTGGTCAGCCGTTTGAAACGACGCTGCGCGGCTTGGCGCCGGCCGCCTGCGTGGCCGCGCTGATGCCGCGGCCGGATGAGGCGGCGGTGCCGGCGCTCCTAGAATTGAAGGGGCAGGGGGTGGAAGTGCTGGCCGTGGTGGTGGACCCCGCGCCCTTTGATCCCGCCTGGGCAGGCCGGGCGGCGGCTTTAGCCGGCCAGCTGCGCGCCGCCGGCGTGAGCGTGCGCGTGGTGGGCGCGGAGCCGGATTGGGAGCGCAGCCTGGCGGCCGATGACCGGGCGGCGGTGCGCTGGTGACGGCATGCTAAGCAAACTGCTGGGACGCTGGCCGTTTCGCCGGCCGGCCGCCGCGCCGGAGCTTTCCGCGCGCCTGCGCCGATGGGCATTTTTCGCCGCCCTGCCGCCGATCCTGGCCGTGGCCTGGAACGGGGCCTTGTGGCTGGAAGCGCTGGTGGCGGTGAGCGTATTGGCGCTCGGCCACCGCTACAGCGCCCAGGCCGCCGGCCGCCCGCCGAATCGCCGTCTGCGCCTGAGCCTGTTTGTGGCGCTGCATCTGGCCGTCGTCTATTCGTGCGTCGGCCTCGTGGCGGGCTTTAATCTGCCGCAAATCCAGTTTGCGCTGTTGGCTCAGGCCATCACCGCTTTCGATCTTCGTTCGCGCCTCAACGTCCTGTCGTCGCTGGGGATGAGCCTGTTGGTGTTGTACGCGGCCGCCACCCTGAGCCGCGATTACTCGCTGCTGCTTTTCTTGCTGGCGTTTGCGGGCCTGGCGCTGGGCGTCTTCTGGCAGGCCGAGCAGAATGACGGCCGGGCGGGCGCCAGGCTTATGGGGCCAGGCGCAGGGGCCAAGGCTTCCGGGGGAAACCCCAGCGTCTGGCCTGGGCCGGTGGTCCTGCCCGCCTTGGTTCTGGGCCTCCTGGTTTTCGCCCTCGCCCCCCAGTTTACCGGCCGGCCGCTCATCCCGCCCTTCTCGCTCAACCTGCCCATTCGCGGCGGCCCGACGGCGCGCGTGATCAACCCGGCGGTGCCGCTCGTCCAGCTCAACGGCATCTACGAGCCGAATGACGACTACTACTTTGGCTTTGATTCAAACCTGGATTTGCGCTATCGCGGCGGGCTGAGCGACGCGGTGGTGATGTACGTGCGTTCGCCGGCCTGGAGTTACTGGCGCAGCCACTCCTACGATTTCTACAACGGCTACGCCTGGTCGCAGAGCGACACCGCGCTGACCGAGCTCAGCGCCGGCCGCTCGACGGTGGCCTTTCAGGTGCCGGCGGACGATCAGGGGCTGGGCGAGGAGATCGTGCAGACGTACTCGATTGTGCGCGATCAACCCAACTTGATCTTTGCCGCTTACCGGCCGGTGCTGCTGTATATCCGCGCCGAGGCCGTCAGCCTGGACAGCGGTGTGGGCCTGCGCGTGGGCGGGCCGCTTAAAGCCGGCACGGTTTACACCGTCATCTCGCGCCGGCCGAGCTTCGACGCGGACCGGCTGCGCGCCGCCGCCACCGTCTATCCGTCAGACGTAGCCGCCCGCTATCTGCAACTGCCGGAAAACATCTCACCGCGGGTGCGCGGTCTGGCGCGCCAGATCACGGCCGGCGCCGGCACACCCTACGATCAAGCGGTGGCCATCCGCGATTATCTCCGCGCGTTTCAGTATGATTTCTTCCCGCCGCCGGCCAAGCCGGGCGCGGAGGTGGTGGACACCTTCTTATTCGAGGACCGGCGCGGCGTGTGTGAGATGTTCGCCACCGCGCAAGTGGTCTTGCTGCGCACGCTGGGGGTCCCGGCCCGGATCGTGGCCGGCTATGGCGCCGGCGAGCACAACCCGCTCTCGGGCTATTACACGGTGCGGCAGAGTGACGCGCACGGATGGGTGGAAGTGTATTTCCCCGGCTCCGGCTGGGTGCCGTTTGACCCGACGCCGGGCTGGACGCCGGCGCCGTATCCCTCGCCGGTGCAGCGGTGGATTTTCTCTGGCGCGTTGGATGGGTGGGGGCTTCCGCTGGGCGAGCTGGCCGGCGCCGGCGCCGGGATGCTGCTGGCCGCGGCCGGCCCGCTGGCCGTGATCGCCGGCCTCTTGGGCGCGCTGGGGCTGGTGGTCTGGCTGGGGCGGCGGCTGGGCGGGCGGCTGCGGCGCTGGTGGCAGCGGGAGCGGACGGCGGCGGACGCTGATCCGGGGCGGCGGCGGATTCTGGCCGCTTACCGCGCGGCTCAAAAACGCCTGAGGTGTCAGCGCGCGCCGACGGAAACGCCAGGGGAATTCGCGCGCCGGGTGGGTCACCCGGTCTTGGATGAGATCACGGAGGCCGTGGAAGTGGCCGCCTATCGGCCGGAGCTGGTTGAGCCGGCGCTCGTGGCGCGCGTCAACGCGCTCCTCCGCCGCTTAACGCGTCCCCCTCACCCCTAACTCTCCAGCCCGGCCACCTGTTCCGGCGTGCCCACCGCGCTGCCGGCCACACTGCTGTCAATGCGCTTGAGCAGGCCGGTCAGCACATCTTTGGAGCCCAGTTCAATAAACAGCGTGACGCCGTGGGCCACCAGATAGCGGATGCTCTCGGTCCAGCGCACCGGGCCGGTGAGCTGCGCCGGCAGTTCGGCGCGGATGGCGGCCACATCCGGCAGGGGGGTGGCGGTGAGATTACTGATGACGGGCGCCAGCGGCGGCTGAAAGGGCAGGGCGTTCACGGCCGCCGCGTACTCGGCCACGCCGGATTGCATCAGCGGCGAATGGGCGGCCACGGAGACGGCCAGCTTCAGAGCGCGTTTGGCGCCGCGCGCCTTGGCCAGTTCCATCGCTTTTTCCAGGGCCGGCCCCTCGCCCGAGATCACCACCTGGCCCGGGCAGTTGTCGTTGGCCACTTGCACCACGCCGCCGCTCTGGGCGCTGGCCTCCGCGCAGATCTCGGCCAGGGCGGGCGCATCCAGGTTGAGGATGGCCGCCATGGCGCCGGGCGCGCGCCGGCCGGCGGCGGCCATGGCTTCCCCGCGCGCGCGCACCAGGCGGACGCCGTCCGCGAAGGCCAGGCTGCCGGCGGCCACCAGGGCCGTCACTTCCCCCACCGAGTGGCCGGCATAATAGGCCGGCTGGAAGGCGCCCAGCTTCTCCTGCACGGCGCGCAGCGCCGCGATGGAGCATGTCAGCAGCGCCGGCTGGGTGTTGATGGTGGCGTTGAGGTCGGCGTCCGGGCCTTCCCAGCACAGCTGTGCCAGGCTAAAGCCCAGCGCCGCGTCGGCCTCGTCAAAGACCTGCCGCGCGGCGGCGGAGGCCTGCGCCAGGTCGCGGCCCATGCCCACGGTCTGGGAGCCCTGGCCGGGGAAGACAAAGGCGGTGGCGGCGGGGGTCAGGATCGGCATCGGGCGGGGTCCTTAAATGAAAAAGGCCGCGCCTCAACTTGCGGGCGGCGGCCTCCGAGCTTATTTGCTCGCGGGCTTCTGGGCGACGACTTCCTTGCCGTCGTAGAAACCACAGTTCGGGCAGACGGTGTGTGACAGGCGCTTCTCGCCGCAGTTGGAGCAGGCGACCACCTGGGTAGCGGTCAGCGCATCCTGGGCGCGGCGGCGGTCACGGCGGCCCTTGGAGTGTTTGCGTTTTGGATGGGGCGGCATCGCGAATCCTCTTACGAACCAATAGTGCAAAATAAGGCCTGCCGGGGGGCAGGCGACTGCGGGCATTATAAAAGGGGCGCCGGCTGGTGTCAAGCCGACTCGCTTTTGAGGTCGGCTTTGCTATAATCGCGGCTCATCGGCGGTTGGGGTTTATGTCAGACGGCATCGCAATTAAGGGCATTCGAGACGGTTTATTGATCTCAGTCACCGACGCCGGCGAGTGGCGCGACACCGCGCAGGTGTTGATGGCGCGCATCGAGGCGTCGGCCGATTTTTTCAAAGGGGCGCGGCTGGCGTTGGAAGTGGGGCCGCGCGCCATCTCGGCGGCCGATCTCGGCCGGCTGCGCGACACCCTCTCGGATCATGGCGTCAGCCTGACCACGGTGTTATCCGAGTCGCCGCTGACGACCAAATCGGCCCAGGCCCTGGGCCTCAAAGTGGCGCTGGTGGCGCCGGCGCCGGCCGCGCTGCAGGCGCAGACCGAAGCCGAGGTGGACCCGGAGGAGGCGCGGGAGGCGGCCGTGCTGGTGCGGCGCACCGTGCGCTCCGGCCGCAGCGTCCGGCATGCCGGGCATGTGGTGGTGCTGGGGGATGTTAACCCGGGGGCCGAGATCGTGGCCGACGGCGACATCATCGTCTGGGGGCGGCTGCGCGGGGTGGCCCACGCCGGGGCGGCCGGCGACGCAGAGGCCGTGGTCTGCGCGCTGGATCTGGCGCCCACCCAGCTGCGGATTGCGCGCTTTATCACCACCTCGCCGGCCCGCAAAGGCACGCCGCAGCCGGAATTGGCGCGAGTTAAAGAAGGTCACATCGTGGCGGAACGCTGGAGCCCGAAAAGGTAAAACGTATGCCCGGTAAAGTTGTCACCGTCACTTCAGGCAAGGGCGGCGTCGGAAAAACGACCACCACCGCCAATCTCGCGGTCGCCTTGGCGGCCCGCGGCGAAAAGGTGGTCTGCATCGACGCCGATATCGGCCTGCGGAATCTGGATGTGGTGATGGGTCTGGAGAACCGGATCGTCTACGATCTGGTGGATATCGTCGAGGGACGCGCGCGGGTGCGCCAGGCGATGATCAAGGACAAGCGCCTGCCGGAGCTGTACCTGATCCCGGCCGCGCAGACCCGCGATAAGGCCGCCGTCAGCCCGTCCGATATGATCAAGCTGTGCGCGGAACTGCGCAACGAAGTCGATTGGATCCTGGTGGATTCGCCGGCCGGCATTGAGCGCGGCTTTCGCAACGCCGTGGCGCCGGCCGACCAGGTGCTGATCGTCACCAATCCGGAGGTCTCGGCCGTGCGCGACGCCGACCGGATTGTGGGCTTGCTGGAGGCGGAGGAGAAGGGGCCGGGCTACTTGATCCTCAACCGCGTCAAACCGGAGATGGTGAAGCGCGGGGATATGCTCAGCACTGAAGACGTGCTGGACATCCTGGCCATCCCGTTAATCGGCGTGGTGCCGGAGGATGAGGGCATCCTGGTGTCGTCCAACCGCGGCGCGCCGGCGGCGATGGAAGACAAG
>JAGOBN010000174.1 GCA_017999235.1 Anaerolineales bacterium
GCCGCGGTCGGCATCGGCGAACCCAAGCACGCCCAGCGCTATTGCGGGACGCTCGCGCCCAGCGTCACCTGTCTGACGAACAAGACCCTGGAAGCTTATAAAGCCTTTGGCCTGAAGCAAGGCAGCGTGGGTCAGTTGATGGGGCCGGCGGTCTTGGCGGCCGGCGCGCGGGCGGCCAGCCACGGCCATACGCAAGGCGAGACCACCGGCAACGCCTTCATGCTGGGCGGCGTCTTTGTCATCGATCAGGGCGGGGTGATTCGCTTCGCCGACTACGACGAATACGCCGGCGATCATCCGGTCTTCGCCCATATTCTGGCCGCCGCGCGCGACTTGAACCTGTCCCCGGCCCAGTAACCCGGCATGCCCGTCTTTGACTATACGTTTACGGTGCGCGCGCCGCTGAGCGCGGTGGCGCAGTTTCATCGCGACCCGCGCACCCTGCGCCGGCTGACGCCGCCGCCCCTGTGGGTGCAGCTGCACCACGGCGAACCGCTGGCGGAAGGCTCGGTGGCGGAATTCACGCTCTGGCTGGGTTTCATCCCCCTGCGCTGGCGGGCCGTCCACTCGGACGTGGATCCCGAGCACGGCTTTACCGATACGCAGACGCGCGGGCCGCTGCGGCACTGGCGGCACACGCACCGCTTTGCGGCCGTGGACGGGCGGGTCACGCGCCTGAGCGAGCACATCGAGTACGCGTATGCGCCGGGGCTGGCCGGCTGGCTGAGCCGGCTGTTGTTCGCGCGGCCCGGCCTGTGGGGGCTTTTCAGCTATCGCGCTTGGGCCACCCGCCGCGCCCTGGAACGGTAAGCGCATGGAGGTCGTGGTCATCGGCGCGGGCGTGGGCGGCCTCACCGCCGCCGCGCTCCTCGTCCAGGCCGGCCAGCGCGTCACGGTGCTGGACGCGCACGTTTACCCCGGCGGGTGCGCGGGGACGTTTTACCACCAGCGTTACCACTTCGACGCCGGCGCCACCCTGGCCGGCGGTTTCGCGCCCGGCGGTCCGCACGCGCGCGTGGCCGAGCTGCTCGGCTTGACCTGGCCCGTCCACCCCGTCAACCCCGCCTGGGTCACCCATCTGCCGGACCGTGCCATCACGCAATGGGCGGACCCGGCGCGGTGGCGTGCCGAGCGGCAGGCGGCCTTTCCCCAGGCCGAGGCCTTTTGGCGGCAGCAAGAGCATTTGGCCGGCCTGGCCTGGGATATCGCCAGCCGGCCCTTCCCTTGGCCGCCGGAAACCCCGCGCGATTGGCTGACGCTGGCCCAGGCGCTGCGCCCCGCCACGCTGGGCGCGCTGCCCCATCTCTTCCAAACAGTGGCCGGCCTGGCCGGCGCCGCCGCCGCCCGCGACCCGCGCCTCAAAACTTTTCTAGACGCGCAGCTGCTCATCGCCGCGCAAACGACGGCCGACGACGCCCATGCGTTGTACGGCAGCGCCGCGCTCGATCTGCCGCGCCGGGGCGTCAACCAGGTGCGCGGCGGGATCGGGGCGCTGGCGTCCACCCTGGCGGATTGGATCACCGCCCATGGCGGCCAAGTCTTGTATCGCCAGCCGGTTACGCACCTGGAAATCCGCGCCGGCCGGGTCACGGCCGCGCACACGGCCAAAGGCCTGCGCGTCCCCGGCGAGGCCTTTCTGGGCAACCTCACCCCCTGGGGCCTGGCCGAGATCCTGGGCGCTTCCGCGCCGGCCGGGCTGCGGCGTGAGATCGCGCGCCGGCCGGCCACTTGGGGCGCGTTTACGCTCTATCTGGGGCTGGAAGCGGCGCGTCTGCCGGCCGGCCCGGATCATCATCAAGTGGTGGTGGATCCCGCGCGCCCGTTGGGCGAAGGCAACTCGGTCTTTATCTCGCTCTCTGATCCGGCTGATCCCAGCCGCGCGCCGCTGGGCCAGCGCGCCGCCACGCTTTCCACGCACACCGCCATCGCCCCGTGGCGCACTTTACAGCAGCATGATCCGGCCGGCTACGCGGCGCGCGAGCAGGCCTATACCGAACGCTTATTGAGCGCGGCCGAGCGCGCGCTGCCCGGTTTGCGCGGGGCCGTGCGGCTGAGCCTGCCGGGGACGCCCGCCACCTTTGAGAAATTCACGCGCCGGCCGCTGGGGATGGTGGGCGGTTTTCCCCAGCGCGCACTGTTCACCGCGCGCGGCCCGGCCACCGGGGTGCCGAATCTGTGGCTGGTGGGTGATTCCGTGTTTCCGGGCCAGAGCACGGCCGGCGTCACGCTGGGCGCGCTGCGCGTGGCGGCGGCGGTGCTACAATGTTTGGCGCGCACCCGTCACTTCAATTTCCCTGGGCCGGCCCGCCGCGCCGCTTCGAGCGCGGGGCAGACTGGCCGTTGAGCCGCAAGCGACTATGGACGTTCTCATCGTTGGCGCCGGCCTGGCCGGGCTGTTGGCCGCGCAGTTTCTGCGCCAGCGGGGTTATTCCGTGCTGGTGGTGGAGAAAGGCCGCGGCCCGGGCGGCCGGCTGTCCACGCGCCGCCTGGGCGCGGGGCGGGCGGATCTCGGCGCCCAGTTCTTCACCGCGCGGTCCCCGGTTTTTCAGCGCCTGGTGGCGGAGTGGGAAGCGCGCGGCCTGGCCCAGGTGTGGAGCCGCGGCTGGCCGGATGGCGCCGGCATGCCTTCCACTGACGCCCATCCGCGCTATACCGTGCCGGACGGCATGGGCGCGCTCGCCCAAGCCCTGGCGCAGGATCTGCCGCTGCAGGCCAATATCAAAATCACCAGCCTGGAGCCGGTGCGCGACGGCTGGCAGGTCCAGGACACCGAGAGCCGCATCTTCGCCTGCCGCGCCGTTTTGTTGACGGCGCCGGCTCCGCAAGCGGCCGCCCTCTTGGAAACCGGCCGGACGCCGCTGCCGGCCGCGGATCTGGAGGCGCTGCGCCGCATCACCTATGCGCCGTGTTTGGCCGGCCTCTTTCGCCTGGATCGCCCCACCGCGCTGCCGGAGCCGGGCGCGCTCCAGAACCTCACCCCGCGGATCACGTGGATCGCCGACAATCAGCGCAAGGGCCTCTCGCCCGAGACGCCCGTGCTCACCGTGCATGCAAGCGGCGCCTTCAGCCGGGCGCATTACGCGGAGAGCGACGCTGACATCCTGGCGGCGCTGTGGGCGGAGGTGCACCCCTGGCTCACCCCGGCCACGGCCGCGGAGAGCCTCCTCAAACGCTGGCGCTATGCCCAGGCGGTGGTCACACACCCGGAGCGCTATTGGACGGCCGCCGGCGTGCCGCCGCTGGTCTGCGCCGGCGATGGCTTCGGCGAGCCGCGTCTGGAAGGGGCGGCGCTGTCTGGGCTGGCGGCCGCCGAGCATCTGGCCGGCCGGCTGGCTTAAGCGAGGTAACGACGAATGCGTTTTTGGCGGCGGTGGCTGGCGGGCGGACTGCTGGGCCTGATCGGGTTTAGCCTGGTTGGCCCGTATGTGATTCCCCTGCCGGCCCAGCCGGATCTGGACCCCGCCGCCGTGGCGCCGGCCGGCGGGCGCTTCCTCACCGCGGCCGGTACGCGCACATTCGTTGAAGAGGCGGGTCCGGCCGCCGGCCCGGCGGTGGTGTTGGTGCACGGCTTCGGCGGCTTAACTTATACGTGGCGCGCCACCTTGCCGGCGCTGGAGGCGGCCGGCTATCACGTCCTGGCGCTGGATCTGCGCGGCTTTGGCCTGTCCGATAAACGCTGGGCCGATGATTTCAGCCATGCCGCGCAGGCGGATTTTGTGGCGGCCGTCATGACGGCGGCGGGGGTGGAGCGCGCGGTGCTGGTCGGCCACAGCCTGGGCGGCAGCGTCATCGCGCACTTTGCCCTGCGCCATCCGGAGCGGGTGCAAGCGCTGGTGTTTGTGGATGGCGCGGTGCGGGCGCCGGCGGCGGGGAGCGGTTCAGTGCCCGGCCAGCCGGCTTGGTGGAGGCGCGTGGCCGATTTCCCGCCGTTTCAGCGCTGGGGCCAATTGGCGCTGCGCACCTTCGTCACCCGCGCGCGCATGACCGAGGTCCAGCGCAGCGCGTATTACCGCCAGGATATAGTGACGGAAGACGTGATCGAGGGCTACCTCAAGGTCCAGAAACTTAAAGACTGGGACCTGGCCCTGCTGGGTGTCATGCGGGACGGCGGCCAAAACACCCTGCCGCAGCCGTTGGCGGCGCTCACGGTGCCGGCGCTGGTGGTGTGGGGCGAGCACGATGCGTGGATCCCGCTGGCCAGTGGTCAAGCCTTGCACGCGGCGCTGCCAAACTCCGCGTGGGTGGTGATCCCCAACAGCGGCCACTTGCCGATGGAGGAAGCGCCGGCGGCTTTTAACGCGGCCCTGTTGGCGTATCTGGCCGAGGCCGGGCAATGAACCGCGGCGCGGCCGCGTTCAGCCGGCCATTCCGCCGCGCGGAACGGCCGTGGCGGCCCGGCCGCGCGCGGCTTTGGCCTGGCGCATGATCTCGCGGATCTGGCCGAGGTGCCGGTCTTCGTGGGATACGCCCGCCACGAAGCGCGCCACGGCGTTGTAACGCGGGCCGTTTTGCCCGCGTTGGTAGGTGTTGTCCAGGTGCGGCGCGGCCGGCCAGATCCCCAGGGTGGCCAGCCGCATGCGCCGGCTTTCTTCCAGGCGGGCGCGGCAGTGGGAGAGGGTGGTCACGGTCTCCCACGCGGTCTCGAAACGTGAGCGGTGCTGGTCTGGCACGGCCACGCCGCGCGCCAGCTCGGCGGCTAGGCAGGCGTCTTCTTCCGCCGACGCCGTGATATGGACGATGACGTGGCCGAGGGTCCAGGCCAGGTCCACGGCCTCGGCCGTGTCGGCGGCGGCGTCGTGCGCGTCCGGGTCGAGCGGCACAAACGTCACATCGGCGTCCTCGCCCTCGGCGATCAAGCCGAGCACGGTATCTATCATCGTATTGGTCAGCGCGGCCAGGTCGGCCGGCGTGAGGGGGTGGGCCAGCTCGGCCAGGGTCATCTCTTTGCGGCGGACGGGCGAAAAATCCAACATACGGCGGTGTGCTCCAGGGGTGGGCGGATCGCGAAATCCTATCACGGTGTGGGCGAGGGTGACATGATGGTGTTTGGGCGAAATTTCCAAAAGATCCTGGGGCGCGGGCTGCTGGCCGCGGCCGGGCTGGGGGTGTTGGCGCTGCTGGGCGGCGCGGCCTTTTTGGCGGTGCCGGCCCCTTTGCTGCCGGAGGCGGACGCCGCGCTGCGCTCCACGGCGCAAGTGACCTATTCGGACGCCGCGGGCTGGCTGACCTTCACGCCGGCCGGCACTGTCCCCACGACCGGCCTGATCTTCTATCCGGGCGGGCGGGTGCCGGCGGCGGGGTATGCGCCGGCGGCGTCGGCCCTGGCCGGCCAGGGGTTCTTGGTGGTGATTGTGCCGATGCCCTTCAACCTGGCGGCCCTCAATGTGGAGGGCGCGGCGGCGGTGCAGGCCGCGCATCCGGAGATCCAGCACTGGGCCATCGGCGGGCATTCGTTAGGCGGGTCCATGGCGGCGCAGTACCTGGCGAACCATCCCGGCGCCGCGCGGGGGCTGGTGCTGTGGGCCAGCTATTCGGCCAGCGATCTATCCGGGCAGGCCGGGCTGCGGGTGGTATCGGTCTATGGGTCGCTGGAAACGGAGAAGCCGAGTTTTATAGCGGCGGAGGCGCGGGCCCGGGTGCCGGCCGGCGCCGTGTATGTGGAGATCAGCGGCGGCAACCACGAGCAGTTTGGGTCTTATACCGGGCAGCCCAACGACCCGCCGGCCGCGCTCCCGCGCGCGGAGCAGCAGGCGCAGGCGGTGGCCGCCACGGTGCAGTTGCTCCAGGCGCTCGCCGCGCCTTAAGCCCGGCCCAGCAAACGCAGGCGCAGCAGGTTGAGCACGGCGGTGCCCGCCCACTGGCCCAGGTAGGCGGGCGGGCCGCCGTTGCCCTGGGTGCGGGTCTCCACCCCCCGCGCGTCAGCCAGCGCCAGCTCCAGGGTCTGCTCGCCGGCGGCGCGGGTGACGCGGATTGCCAGACCGATATCGGCGCCGCGCTCCAACCGGGCGTGGGCGGCGGCTTCGGCCGCGGGGCGGCCCGCCGGCCAGGGGAGCGGGCCGCGGTAGACCTGGGCGGCGGTGGCCAGCACGGCCAGCCGGGCGTTGAGACGGCCGTCGGTGCCGGCCTCGGTGACGGCCAGGGTCAGGCCGCGCTCGGCCAGCTGCCCGGTGACCACCTCTTCCAGCGCCGCGCCGCCCTCGGCGAAGATGAATTCGCCCAGTTGGGCGCGCACCGCGGCCTCCACCGGCGCAATCAGCGCGTCGGCCTCGGCTTCGCTGCCGGCCTTGGCCGTGATGCGCACGTCCACCTGGCCGGCGTGGGCGGCCAGCCCCACCGTCGGGTTGGTCAGTTTCTCCAGCTCCCCGATCTTTTCATCCAGCATGCTCTCGCCCAGGCCGACCGTCCGCAGGACCTTGGCTTTCAGAATGCCGGTCAGGTTGAAGCGCCGGCGCAGATACGGCAGGACGGCCTCGGCCAGCAAATGTTCCATCTCCCGCGGCACGCCCGGCAGGGCAATCACCGCGCCGCCGGGATGTTCCACGATAAAGGCCGGCGCCGTGCCGACCGGGTTTTCCACGGGCAGCGCGCCGGCCGGAATGTGCGCCTGGGAGCGGTTGTTCTCGGTGGGGGTGCGCCCGAACTTGCGGAAGCGGGCCACGATCTGGTCCCACAGTTCCGGCCGGTACTCCAGCGTCCGTTCGAAGGCCTGGGCCACCGCCGCGCGCGTGGGGTCGTCCACGGTCGGGCCGAGGCCGCCGGTGGTGATGACCACCGGGGCGCGGCCGGCGGCTTCGTGCACCAGGGCCGCGATCCGGTCGACGTGATCGCCGATGGCGGCGATGCGTTCCACCTCCAGGCCCACGCTCCGCAGGCCGCGGGCGATATGCGCGGAATTGGTGTCGACAATTTCGCCCAGGACCAGTTCGCTGCCGATGGCAATGAGTTCAGCGTGCATGGGAGTTTAAGTTATCCGGGAGGCCGGGATCCCGGCCGGCGGGCTAACGGCGGCGGGTGCCGTTGAGGAGTTCTTCGCGGATGCGCAGATCGGCGCCGCGCACCTTGAGCGCCAGATCGGCGGCCAGGTTGCGCATCATGCGGTAACCCAGCTGGGGGTTGGAGTCGCACAGCGCGATGAGCTTGTCGCGGGCAAAGACCAGCAGGACGGTGTGGTTGGCCGAACAGCGGGCGGTGGCGGAGCGCAGCCCCTGATCCACCAGCGCCACCTCGCCAAAAGATTGGCCGCGCCGCAGAGTGTAAATCGTCACCGGCCCGGTGGCGGGGGCGCCGGCCTCACCCACCAGATTGGGGTCGATCTGGATGTCCACTTCCCCCTGGACGATCACATACAGCTCGTCGCTGGCGGCGTTCTCTTCAAAGATCACGTCGCCGGCGTTGCAGCGGCGCTCCGTACACAGCGCCTGGATCAGCTCCAGCTGGCTGGTGGTGAGATCATAGAAGATATCGGTCTGCTTGAAGATGCTGGCGACAGACATACCGGTTTCTCGAGCGCAGGGACTTACGGCCTGATAACGCAGATAGTGTAACATACCGCTCAGACACTGCCAAATATCCGCCCGAAAGGAGGCCGGCCATGCGCATTGGCATGCTGGTGGACATGTACAAGCCCCATATTAGCGGGATAACCAATTACGTCGCCTTGAACAAGCGCTGGCTGGAACAGCGCGGCCACAAGG
>JAGOBN010000175.1 GCA_017999235.1 Anaerolineales bacterium
GCCACCAGCAGCCGCAGCCAGGCGCAATCCGGCAGATCGGGCGGGCAGGCCAGCGCGCCCACCAAGCGGGTGCCGCGTTCGGCCACCAGAAAGGGCTGCTGCCCCAGCCAGTCTTCCACCGGCTTCCAATCCAAATGGGCATGCACATATGGCTCGTAGCGCGCCAAGGTTTGGATGGCGTAGCGGTCGGCCGGGGTGGCCGGCCGCGCGGTGAGGGGACGCGCGAACATGCGCGCGGTTATAACACGAGCGGGTCCAGGCACCAAATCCCCGGCCCGCTCCGCCGGCGGCGCTTGCGCCGGCGCGGGGGGTGCAGTACACTCCGCGCCATCTTTCCCCACAAGGTAAAACCGTATGGCAAGCAGCGGCAAAGCAAAAGCGCTCGATTTAGCGTTAGCCCAGATCAAGAAGCAATTTGGCGACGGCGCGGTCATGCGCCTGGGCGAGGCCAACCACCTGGCCGTGGACGCCATTTCTACCGGGTCCCTGGCCCTGGACCTAGCCATCGGGATCGGCGGCGTACCGCGCGGGCGCGTCACCGAGATCTACGGGCCGGAGTCGTCCGGCAAGACCACGCTGTGCCAGCACATTGTGGCCGAAGCGCAGCGGGCCGGCGGCGTGTGCGCGTACGTGGATATGGAACACGCGCTGGATCCGATCTACGCCCAGACTTGCGGCGTCGACGTGGACAATCTGTATATCGCCCAGCCGGACACGGGCGAACAGGCGCTGGAGATCGCCGAATCGCTGGTGCGCTCCGGAGCCATGGACGTGGTGGTGGTGGACTCGGTCGCCGCCCTGGTGCCGCGCTCGGAAATTGAAGGCGATATGGGCGACGCCACCATGGGCATGCAGGCCCGGCTGATGAGCCAGGCCCTGCGTAAGCTCTCCGGCGCGATCAAACAGACCAACACCGCCATGATCTTCACCAACCAATTGCGCCAGAAGATCGGCGTGATGTTTGGCAACCCGGAAACGACCACCGGCGGCATGGCCTTAAAGTTCTATGCCAGCGTGCGGCTGGACGTGCGGCGCATCCAGGCCATCAAAGAGGGGGGCGAGGCCGTCGGCTCCCGAACGCGCGTTAGGGTCACCAAGAACAAAGTCGCCCCGCCCTTCCGCGAGGCCGAGTTTGATATAATGTATAACGAAGGTATCTCTAAGGTCGGCGATATCGTGGATTTAGGGTCGCAGACGGAGATTATCACCAAACGGGGCGCGTTCTTTTCTTACAATGAAGCGCGCCTTGGTCAGGGACGGGAGAATACCAAGACCTACCTGAAGGAGCATCCGGAGATCGCGCAGGAGATTGAGCAGGCCATCCGGCGGCATTTAGGCGCCGCCAAGGTGTCTTTGCCGGCCGGCTCCAGCGCCACGGACGACTCCGAGGACTAATGCGCCGGCCCGCTCGCGGGGCCAGCGCGCGCCCGGCTGAGAGCGTGGCTACAGCCCATCGGCCTTTGAGACGCAGTTGACGTACCCGCGCTGGACGACCGCCAACCCCGGCCGCCAGCTCTGGACTTTCGGAATGCAGACGCGTGGGTTAGCTGACCTTGTGATTCTCGGCGACCAGCCCCGGCGATCCGGGCTGGTTGAGCGTCACCCGCAAACGTAACGCGCGGCGGACCAGTCCGCCGCGCCTGCAAACCGAACAACTGAGCTCGACCGAAACAGCTGTGGCGCACGCCGTTGCCGGCGTATGGCCCGGCTGTTTGTGTTTTATGGGAAAAATCACGGCGCTAAAACTCCAGGCCCGCAATCCAAACCGGGTGAACGTCCACCTGGACGGCCGCTTCGCCTTTGGGCTGGTCAAGATTGAAGCCGCCCGCCTGCGGGTGGGGCAGGAGTTGAGCGCGGCCGACCTGGCGCGGCTGAAGGCGGCCGATGCGCGTGAACAGATCCATGTCCGAACGCTGAAGTACCTGGCCATCCGGCCGCGTTCGGAAGGCGAGCTCCGCCAGTATCTGGCGAAACATAAGGTGCCAGAGGCGGAGGCGACCGAGGAAATTGAGCGTCTGCGTCGCTCCGGGTTGGTGGATGACCAGGCGTTCGCGCGGCAATGGGTGGAGAGCCGCGCCGCTTTTCGACCGCGCAGTCAGCGCGCCCTGCGGATCGAGTTGAAGCGGAAAGGCGTCTCCCCAGAGGTCCAGAAAGCGGCGCTGGCTGGCGCGGACGACCGCGCCAGCGCGGAGCAATTAGCGCTCCGGCGCGCGCCGCGGCTGGCGGCCCTGCCCCGGCCTGAATTCCGCCGCAAGCTGGGAGATTTCCTGGCGCGGCGCGGTTTCGATTATGAGACCGTGCGCGCGGCGGTGGAACAGGCGTGGCAGGCCACTCGGCCGGCCTCTGACGAGTAACTTGGACAGGCGCGTAGATTAGCGGGAGCGACAACATGGGAGACCCCATCGTCATCACCTTGATCGCCGGACTGGTGGCCCTGGCCGCCGGCGCGGGGGCCGGCTACTGGTACGGCTATCGCCGGCACAGCCAGCAGACCGACATTCAGATCCGCGAGGTGGAGCTGAAGAGCCGGGAGGTGGAGCAGACCAAGGCCAACCTGGCCCAGCAGGCCGAGACCCAGGCCCGGACCATCGTCCTGCAGGCCAAAGATCAGGCCCTCAAAATCCGGGACGAAGCCGAAGCTGAAGCAGTGCGCCGGCTGGCCGAGCTTAATAAGGAAGATCAGCGCCTGGCCCGGCGCCGTGAAGATCTAGATAAGAAGGTCGAGCAGCACGAGCAGCGGCGCGCGCAGCTGGATAAACGCCAGAGCGCGCTCGATAAGCGCGAGGCCGACGTCAACAAGCTGCAGGAAAAACGCGCCGCCGAGGTCCAGCGCGTGGCGGCGATGACCCAGGAAGAGGCGCGCGCGCTGTTGATTTCCGAGGTGGAGAAGGATGCCCGCGGCGATATGGCCCGCACCATCCGCCAGATTGAAGAAGAGGCGCGCGCGGAGGGTGAACGCCGGGCGCGCAATATCATCGCCCTGGCCATCCAGCGGGTGGCCTCCGAGCACGTCTCCGAGATCACGGTCTCGGTGGTGCCCCTGCCCACCGATGAAATGAAGGGCCGCATCATCGGCCGCAACGGCCGCAACATCCGCGCCTTTGAGCAGGCGGCCGGCGTGGACGTGATTGTGGATGACACGCCCGAGGCCGTGACGGTCTCGTCCTTCGACCCGATCCGGCGCGAGGTGGCCAAGCGCGCCCTGGCCAAGCTGGTGGTGGACGGGCGCATCCATCCCGCCCATATCGAGAAACTAATCTCCGACGCGCAAAAGGAAGTGGAAGGCGTCATCCGCGAGGCCGGCGAACAGGCCGCCTTCGAGGCCGGCGTGCCGGGCCTGCACCCGGAGATCCAGCGGCTGCTAGGCCGGTTGAAGTTCCGCACCTCCTACGGCCAGAACCAGCACGGCCACGCCATCGAGTCGGCCTTATTGGCCGGCGCCATGGCGGCCGAACTGGGCGCGGACGTGGCGCTGGCCAAGGCCGGCGGCCTGCTGCACGACCTGGGCAAGGCGCTGGATCACGAGGTGGAAGGCACGCATGCCGCCATCGGCGCCGAGTACGCCAAGCGCTACGGCCTCAACGCCAAGATTGTCAACATCATCGCCTCGCACCACCACGAGGTGGAACAGCAGACGGTGGAGGCCATGATCGTGGAGGCCGCCGACGCCATCTCCGGCGCCCGGCCGGGCGCCCGGCGCGAATCGCTCGACCAGTACATCAAGCGCGTCAAGGGCCTGGAGGAGATCGCCAACTCCTTCGCCGGCGTGGAGCAATCCTTCGCCCTGCAGGCCGGCCGCGAGGTGCGCGTGATTGTGACGCCGGAACGCATTGACGACCTGGCCGCCCTGCAGCTCAGCCGGAACATCGCCCGCAAGATCGAGGAGACCATGACGTATCCCGGCCAGATCCGGGTGACGGTCATCCGCGAGACGCGGGCCACCGACTTCGCCAAGTAAGGGTTGCACCCCGCCCCGCCAACAAAAAAGCGCCGGCCCACCGCAGGGCCGGCGCTTTTGATTGCCAGGCTTACCCCTTCACATACGACAGCTTTTCCGCGATCAACCCGTCCCGCACCCGGAGCACATCCACGCCGCGCACGTGACCGCCGCCCCAGGTGTACGTCCAGCGCACCACCGCCCGCTCGCCGGCCGCAAAGACTTCTTCCCACTCAAACCGGGCGGCCGGCGCGGCGGCAAAGAACGCCTCCCACACGGCGCGCACCGCCGCCTGCCCGGTATACCGAACCCCATCCGGGGCGGGGGCCGTGTTCTCAAACACGCAGTCCGCGGTCATGAGCCGCATCAAGGCGTCCACCTCGTGCCGGTTGAAGGCGTCGTTGAAGGCCTGGACGACGGCCAAGCAATCGTTGGGCGGCGGGGGAAGGCTAGGCGGCGGGGTGGAACCGGCCATGCGCGCCTCAACTGGCGACGTCGGCGGCCAGCAGCAGGGCGTTATAGGCGGTGATGTGGTCGCGCACGGGTTTCTGCTCGGCCAGCGGCAGGGTGCGCGCGCGCATCTCCAGCGGGACGATCAATTGCTCGCGCACAAACTGGCGCAGCCGCTGGCTGGCGGCCGGCGTGCCGGTCTGCCGGAAGAGCACAATCGCGCCCAACAGCGCCGCCACATGGCTCCCGCTCTCCTGGACCCGGGCGGTATAGATGGCGCGCGCCTCCGGCGAGAGGGCCTGGCCGCCAGCCGTGGCGCCGCGCGCCATGATCTCAACGGCGCGCCCATATCGCTCCAGGGTGGCGTAGGCCTCATTGGCCAGCTGCGCCAGCGAGACGTTCATTTGGCGTTTGATCTCGCCGCGCGGGCCAAATTCCTTCACCTTGGCGGTTTTGAGCATGATCAGCGCGTTGAGGTAAAAGCGCAGCAGATTGGTATGGCCGGCGTCCCCCAGCAGCTGCCGCACGCGCAAGTTCCACATCGCCAGGCGCTCGGTGATCAGGCCGGCCAGGGCTTCAAACCCCTGGGCCTTGGCGGCAGCCACCCGCGCGCGCCAGGCGTCGTCGCCGGCCAGCAGGCTGGCTTTGAGCGTCTCGGAGTCGGCGCCGCGCCCCTCGATGAACGCGGCCAGCAGCACCAGCCACTCGTCCGGGTCGTTTTCAAACGTGTAGGCCAGGGTCGCTTCTTGCTTCTGCGTGAGCGTCGCGCCCACGTTGGGGAGGGAAGTAGAGTCGGTCATAGGCTGAGGCGGACGATAGCATACTCCTTTGGAGGGCGCAACCGCCCACCGGGCCCGGCTTCCGTAATGTCCCTGGACAACCCGCCCCGGAGAGCTTGTGCAGTTGTGACCTCCGCGCCGGCAGCGCGGGGCCAGGTGGGCGGCTGTCGCCAGTGGATATTGAGCTGACTTTGCGGAAGCCCTGCGGCGGACAGCGTTGGAAATGCCGCGCCTCAGGCAGTTGTGGTACACTTCTCCTTGTCGGATATTTGGATTGCGTGGGTCGTGGCCGCCAACCCTTTTATGGGATGGCGGCTTTTTTTTGCCTGACAGGAGCAAGGAGTATTGCATGGAAGTCAAGCTATATGTGGGTAATTTGGCGTTTTCAACCTCTTCAGATGATCTGCGCGTGTTGTTCGCCCAGGCCGGCAATGTGGTCTCGGCCGACGTGGTCAAAGACCGCGACAGCGGCCAGTCCCGGGGCTTTGGGTTCGTGACCATGGCCTCACAGGCCGAGGCCCAGAAGGCGATCACCATGTTCAACGCCTTCTCGATGAACGAGCGCGAGTTGACGGTGAATACGGCCAAGCCGCGCGAAGAGCGCACCAACAGCGGCTATGGCAATCGGGGCGGCGCTTTTGGCAGCGGCGGCGGCAACAATGCCCGCGGCCACGGCAAGCGCGGCGGTCAGCGCCGTTTCTAACCCGGCCGGCCGGCGGAGCGGGCGGCCCAGCCGACCCGCTGCCGCCGGCCGTTTCCTCCCCCACCCTTTTTCCGCGGAGAACGGACGCGCCCAACTCATCCCCGGCTGCTGTGCCAGCCACCCATCACCCGAGGTGCCTATGCTCGCTTTCCAAATTGAAGATCGTGTCGTGCATCCCGCTCATGGGATTGGATCCGTCCGCGGGCTGGTGACCAAAGCCTTCGCGGGAGGCCAGACGCGGCAATACTACGAGATTGCGATCCATCAAGGCGTGGTGTGGGTGCCGGTGGAAGCCAGCGCTACCACCGGGCTGCGCTCGCTGACCGCCAAGACCGACCTGACGCACTATCGGGGCGTGCTGGCCAGCCGCCCCGCCGCGTTGATCCCGGATCATCGTCAGCGGCGGCTGGCCCTCCAAGGCCGGCTAAAGTTGGGTTTGTTCCAGGATATGTGCGAAGTGGCGCGGGACCTGACCGCCCGCAGCTGGCACAAGACCTTGGGCGAGTCAGATTCCACCACCTTGAGCCATGTCTGCGGCGAACTCTCGCAGGAATGGGCGGCGGTGGAAGGGGTGTCGATCGGCGATGCCACCCGTGAGATTAACGCGCTGCTGCTCGAGGGCCGGCGCGTGTATCAGGATTAAGGGACGGCCCGCCCGCCGTCGTTTCCCACCCGGCGCCCCCCAAACAAAACACCGTCGGGGGCGATCCGACCCTCAAACAACCCTGGGCCCTGATGGCCCAGTGATTGTTTAAGGCGGCGCGCGCAACCCGACGGCGGGGAGGCGGAGAGGGAGGGATTTGAACCCTCGATGGTGTGACCCATATGCGCTTTCCAGACGCACGCCATAGACCGGACTAGGCGACCTCTCCGAGTCAGCGTCAGCGATTATACCAAAAGCGCCGGAATTCCGAGGCTCGGCCGGGCTGGGTTGTCCGCCGCTTACCCCGGAAACAGCGTCTCGAGCAGTTCCGGCGCATAGCGGGCGACGATCTCCGAAGAGAGCGCCCGATCGCGGCAAATCTCGGCATACAAGCGGGCCGAGTTGCGCGCGGTGCGGACCTGCGTCTCCGGGTTGACGGCATATAAGCCGAAGCGGTGCGTCCACCCCCGCTCCCACTCAAAGTTGTCCACCAGCGACCAGTGGAAGTAGCCGCGCACGTCCCAGTTGAAGTTCACGGCCCGCCAGACCTGGCGCAGATGGGTGATCACATACCGCGGCCGCAGCCGGTCGGCCTCGTCGCCAATGCCGTTCTCGGTGATGTAGATGGGCCGCTTAAACGGCTCCACCCACCGCAGCGCCTCGAACAGGCCGGCCGGATAAGACGCATACACGCCGGCGTCATCCACCTCCGCGCCGGCCGGGAACGCGCGCCGGCCAAACAACTCGCCCGGGTTGGTCAAATCAAAACGCGCCACGTCCGCCGTGTAATAGTTCAGGCCGATATAGTCATGCGCGCCTTTGGCTTCCGGCACGGCCGCCGCCGGCCGCAGGAGTTGGCGCAGTTTCCCGGTCCGCAAGCCGTCCAAAAACAGGCCGCTGAACAGATCAAACTGCGCGCGCGCCACCCAGACATCCGGCGCGAAGCCGGGCTGGGCCGGCGTGATCGGCCGGAAGTGGATGGGCAGCCCCACCTGGGCCCGCGGCTGCAGCGCATGAATGGCCCGATACGCGGCGGCGTGGGCGCGCATCAGGGTGACCGCCACCCGCATGGCCGCGAACATATCCCGTTGGCCGGGGGGGAAGACGCCATTGACCCAGCCCTGATACATATACACGTTCGGCTCGTTGAGGGTGGCCCACCAGTC
>JAGOBN010000176.1 GCA_017999235.1 Anaerolineales bacterium
CCCTGGCTCTGGTGAGCCGCGCGGTGCGGGGGTGGACGGAGTCGCCGCCGGCGGGCTGGATAGCGGCGGCCAGCCTGGGAGTCTCCACCACCTTCTGGGCGCAGGCCACCACCGCCAACGTGCGGATGCTCACGGCGTTCGCGGTGGCGCTGGCGTTAGCGGCGCTGGCCGATTATCAGCGGGCGGTGGCGGCCCGGCGCGGGCTGGGCCGGCCCAAGCGCGCGCCATTCCAATGGGCCGTACTGGCGCTGGGGGTGGCGGTCTCGCACCACGGTTCAACGGTCTTTTTGGCGGCGGTGCTGGCGGTGTACGCGCTCTCGCTGGATTGGCGCGTGGTGCGCCGGCCCGAACTGGCGCTGATCGGCGCGCTGCCGTTTCTGCTGTGGCTGTACTTCCCCCTGCGCGCCGGCGCGTTTGGATCGCCGCCCAACGCCCAGACGTGGGATGGCTTCCTCGATCAGATCCTGGCGCGCGGCTGGTCCGGCGATATGCTGGCCTTCGCCACGCCGGCGGCCCTGCCCGAGCGGCTGCGCGTCCTGGGCGTGATCCTGGGGTTTCAGTGGAACGGCTGGCTGCTCGGCCTGATGGCCCTGGGCGCGCTGGCGCTGGTTTACCGGCAGCGCCGGCTGGGCGCGGCGCTCCTGACCGGCTGGGGCGCCCACGTCTTCATCGCCATCACGTATCGCGCCCCGCAGACGACGGAGTATCTGCTGCCCGCCTATGTGCTCATGGCCGCCGCCGCCGGCTTTGCCGCGGCGGAGCTGCTGCGCCCGCCGTGGCCGGCCCGCTGGCCGGCGCGCGCCGCCCGGCTCGGGGCGCTGGGGATAACGGCGGCCGGCCTGGCTGGGCAGTTGTGGGTGACGTATCCGGCGTATCGCGCGCTGGCGCGGGATGACTCCACGCGCGCCGCCGCGATGGCGATGTTGGAGGCCGCGCCGGCCGACGCTCTGCTCTTGGCCAATTGGCACTGGGCCACGCCGCTCTGGTATTTGCAGCAGATTGAAGGCCGGCGGCCGGACGTGGACGTGCAGTATGTGGTCCCGCAGGGGCTGACCTACGCCCAGAATTGGCTGGACGCGATCGCGGCCGCCTGGCGGGCCCCCGGAGCCGAAAGCTCGCCCAGCGAGCAGGGGCCGGCGCGTCCGGTCTTAGTGACCAATTTCTTCAAAGTTGAGTTTGCGGCCTCCGGCCTGCGCTTTCTGCCGAGCGGCCCCATCTGGGAGGCGCGCGCCGGCCCGGTGCTGACACCGCCGGCCGGCCTCCACGGAGCGCGGGCTTTTGCCGGGCTGGAATTCCTGGGTTATACGCCGACCGCGCCGCTCACGGTGGTGGCCGCCTGGCGCGCGGCCGGCCCGCCGCGCGACCTCAACTTCTACGTGCATCTGGTCGGGCCGGACGGCCTGCTCTACGGCCAGCACGATGTGAGCGTGCCGGCCAGCCGGTATGCGGCGGGCGAAGTGTTGAGCGAGCGGTATGCGCTGACGCCGCTGCGGGAGGCGCCGCCCGGAACCTACACGCTCACCGCCGGCGCCTACACGCCCGCCGGCCAGCGCCTGGCCGAAGTGACCTTGACCACGCTAACGCTGCCCGCCGCTGCGGCGCCGGCTCCCACCACCCATCCAGGCGTGTGGCGGGTGGGCGGCGCCTGGCTGACCGGCTACGATGTGGACCGGTCCTTGCCGGATTCGCAGCGCCTGTATGCCCACTGGCAATTGGGGCCGGCGGCGGCCGTGGTCCGCACGCCGGATGGGTTGGCGGCCGATCTGCCCGCCGGCCCGGGCGCGGTGACCACCGTGGTGGAATGGCCGGCGGATCAGCCTCTGCCGGCGCCGTTCGCGGCCGCGCCCTCCCCGGCGCGCTATGTGCCGTTGGGCGACGCGTTGATTCTGACGTGGGCCGCGGCCGCGCCGCGCACCGCCCGGCCGGGCGAGACCGTGGCCGTGGACCTGGAATTCCTGGCGGCGCGGCCGATCACGCGGGATTTGACGGTTAAGGTCGAACTAACCGGCGCCGGCTGGCGCGCGCAGCGGGATACGACGCCGGTGGACGGGGGCTTGCCAACCTTGAAGTGGATCACGGGCGCGCGCGTGCGGGACCGCTACTGGCTCACCGTGCCGGCTGAAGCTGGGCCGGGGCCGGCGCAGCTCAGCCTCGGCTGGTATGATGCCTTTACCCAGGCCGATCTGCCCATTTTGGACCCGCGGCTGGCGCAGCTTGGCCCAACCGTGCCGCTGGGTCAAATCGAGATTACGGACCCCTAATCAGCGTTTGAAGCGATCCGTGGTAAGTTGTCAGTCACTGATCCCGGCCGACTTTTTCTGGACCCGCCTATGCCTATCGCCCAACACCCGCCGCGCATTTACCGCAACCGGGGCGTCGTCATCGCCCTGGCGCCCTCCTATGAAGAATTGCTGCAACACAGCCTGGCGGCCGTGGAGCCGCTGTGGTCCAAATACCCCAAGACCGAGCGTTTCTGGAGTCTGTTGATCACCGACCCGGAGGCGATCGCGAATTGGGATATGTCTGATTACCTGACGACCAACAAGCTGAATTACAACGATCATGGCATGACGCACGCCGTGATCGCGGCCACCAATGCCATCCGGATTTTTGACTTGCTGGCCGAGGCTGGCGTGGAGCCGGATGTGGTGACCTCCGGCGCCGGCGACCGCGACGACGCGTGTCTGGTGGTGGCGGCCGCCACCCTGCTGCACGATATCGGCAACCAGGTCCACCGCAAACATCACGAGATGATGGGCATTGGTCTGGCGCTGCCGATCCTCAACCGCCTGATGCCGGCCATCTACCCGGAAGTGGAAAGCCTGGTCGAGCTGCGCGCCTTTATCCTGCACGCCATCCTGGCGCATGACTTTGACCCGCCGCCGCTGACGTTCGAGGCCGGCGTGGTGTCGGTGGCGGATGGCACCGACGTGACCAAAGGCCGCGGCCGCAAGGCTTTTGATCTGGGCAAGGTGGATATCCATTCGGTCTCGGCGCTGGCCATTGACGAGGTGCGCATCGCGCGCGGCGAGTACTACCCGGTGGAGATCACGGTGGTGATGAACAACTCGGCCGGGATCTTTCAGATCGATGAGACGCTGACGCGCAAAGTGGTGAAGGGGCCGCTGGCGAAGTGGATCACGGTCACGGCGCTGACGCTGCCGGCCGACTCGGCCACCGACGCCCGCATCATCGAAAAGCTGACGCTGAAGAACGGGGCCTTTGTGGCCGCCTGAGGCCGGCGTTAAGCGGCGCCGATATCCTCGGCCCACAACTCCGGGTGGGCGCGGGTGAAGTCGCCCAACAACTGGATGCACTCGGCCGACTGCAGGTCGATCACGGTGACGCCGTTGGCGCGCAGCCAGTCAATCCCGCCCTGGAAGTTCACCGACTCCCCGACCACCACGGTGCCGATGTTGAATTGGCGGATCAGGCCGCTGCAGTACCAGCACGGCGCCAGGGTGGTGACCATCACCTTATCCCGGTAGGTCTTCACCCGGCCGGCGTTGCGGAAGGCGTCCGTCTCGCCATGCACGGACGGGTCATTCTGTTGGACGCGCCGGTTGCGGCCGCGGCCCAGCAGACGGCCCTGCGCGTCCGCCAGACAGGCGCCAATCGGGATGCCGCCCTCCGCCAACCCCTGGCGGGCTTCCGCAATGGCGATATCGAGCAGTGACTGGTAATCCATAGCGCCTCCCCAGGCGGATGGCGCGGCGCAGACGGCCGGCGCCAGCATGGTAGAATCCCGGCGCTAATATAACCCCGACTTCGTCTAAAGGCCTCCCTTGTTTGAAATTGTATTCTTAGGCACGTCAGCGTCGGCGCCGTCCGTCCATCGCGGGTTGTCCGCCCAGATTGTGATGCACAACGAGCATCGCTTCCTGATCGATTGCGGCGAAGGCACCCAGCGCCAGATCCTGCAGTCCGGCCTGGGTTTCAAGCGTCTGGAGCGTATTCTGATCACGCATGGCCACCTGGATCACATTCTGGGACTGGCCGGCTTGGTCTCGACCTTTACCCGCTGGGAGACGGCCGAAGCGCTGGAGATTTGGGCCGGCCGGTGGGCGCTGGAACGGATCCGCACCCTGCTGTACGAGATTGTGCTGAAGGGCGCGCGTCTGCCGTTTGACCTGCGCTTCCGCGAGATCACGCCGGGCGTGCTGTTTGAAGATAAATTCTTCTCCGTGACCGCCTTCCCGGTCCAGCACCGCGGCGCGGACTCGTTCGGCTTTGCGTTTCAAGAGAAAGCGCGCCGGCCGTTTCTGGTGGAGCGGGCCGAAGCCCTGGGCGTGCCGGCCGGCCCCATCCGGCGTGACCTGGTGGCCGGCCAGCCCATCACCCTGCCGGACGGCCGCCTGATCCAGCCCGAAGACGTACTGGGCCCGCTGGTGGCCGGCACCCGCCTGGTGCATGTCGGCGACTGCGGCGAGACCAGCGACCTGCTGGCGGTGGCCCGCGACGCGGACGCGCTGGTGATTGAGTCAACCTATATCGAGGTCGAAGCGGCCATGGCGCGGGAGTTCGGCCATCTGACTGCCGCCCAGGCCGCGCGCCTGGCCCGCGAGGCCGGCGTGCGCCAGCTCTTCCTCACCCACATCTCCCGCCGCTACCGCGAACGCGACGTGATCGAAGAAGCCCAAGCCATCTTCCCCGGGGCCGTTGTCGCGCGCGATTTCGACCACTTCGCGGTCGCCCGGCCGGCCTGACGCCGCCCTCCCTTTTTCACTTACCGCATTCCTACGGAGCCGCGCACAACCTTTTGCCGGCTTGTTCGACTGTATGGTGACAGCCAAAATCAGCCGGCGCGGCTGGTTTTTATGTCGCCCGCGAGGGTCGAGAAGAGGCGGTTATTTCATCTAGTGGTCGCTTGGCGGTTTGTTGCCCTTCCGGCGTCAGCGCGCTGCGGGCGGCTCATTTAATTGCCAACCGGATGAATGAGACTGCTATACTTGCGCGCATGCCCGCCGCAGTTGAAGTTACCGAGCAAGCGCTCCTGGAGCAGGCGCGTGATCTGGACGACCGGGCTTTGGGCCAGATTCACGACCGCTACTACCCGGAGATCTATCGTTACGCCCTGTACCGGACGGGGCGAACCGAGGTGGCCGAGGACATCGCCAGCGAGGTGTTTTTGCGCCTGCTAGACGCCTTGCACAAGGGCCGCGCCCCGCAGACCACGCTGCGCGGCTGGCTGTATGGGGTGGCCGCCAACATGGTGGCCGATCACTTCCGACGGGCGCCGCGGGAGAGCACGGCTTTGGACGAGAACACGCCGGCGGCCTCGTCTCCGGCGGCGGAAGCGGAATTGCGGCTGCGGCACCACGACGTGCGCGCGGCGCTGCGCGAGTTGACGCGCGACCAGCAGGAAACTTTGACCTTGCGGTTTGGCGAAGGCTTGTCGGTGGAAGAGACGGCGGCGGTTTTGGGCAAGTCGATTAACGCGGTCAAAGCGTTGCAGTTCCGCGCGGTGGAAGCCCTCCGCCGCGTTTTAGGGATTTCCGATGACGAGCAAGAGTGAAGCGTTGATCACGGCCCTGGACGAGTGTCTGCGGGCGCTGGAGGCGGGCGCCGGCCTGGAAGCGGCGCTGGCGCGTTATCCGGACCTGGCGGATGAACTGCGTCCCCTGCTGCTGGCGGCTCAGGCCGCGCGGCCGGCCGAGCCATTGCGCGTGCCGCGGCAGAGCGAAACTGCCAGTCGCGCGCGGCTGTTGGCGCGCGCCCAGGCCCTCCGGCGCGCCCGGCCGGCCGGGCCGTGGTGGGGGCAGTTGTGGGGGACGCTGCGGCCGGCGGCGCTGGGCCTAACCATTTTGCTGGCCGGGATCTTCAGCACGGCCGGGTTGGTCTCCGCCTCCGCCCAAAGCGTGCCCGGCGATGTGTTGTATGGTGTGAAGCGCGCGGCCGAGACGGTCCAGTTATCCCTGACGCTGAATCCCGCCGCGCGGGCCAGCTTGGAAGCGGAGTTTGACCGCCGCCGGCTGTCTGAAGCCGAGTGGGTGGCTGCGCAAGGGCGCGCGGTGGCGGTGATGTTTGAGGGGCTGGTGGAGCAGCAGGCCGGCGAGCGCTGGCAGGTGGCGGGTCTGCGGGTGATGGCGCCGGCCGGCGTGGGGGCCGGCATCGGCGTGGGCGCGCGGGTCGAGGTGGCCGGCGTCTCGCAGCCGGATGGCGGCATCCGCGCGGAACGGATCACCTTGCAGAGCGCGGCGCCGATTGAGCTGGCGCTGCCGACCCGGACGCCAGTCATGGCCCGCGCCACCCTCACCGCGCCGCAGCTGGCCACCGCGGACACCGAGGCTCAGCCGGAACCCGGCGAGACGGAAGTGTTCGAGGCTGAAGATCACCAGACGCCGCTCCCGGCTTCTCAAACACCACGAAGCGTCGGCGGGGGGGGGGCGCCAACCCAGACCGTAAAGCCCAAAGCGTCCACCGCCACGCCGGCCGCCGGCAGCGGCCACGGGGCGTCGCCGACGCCGCAAACCAGCGGCGGTGATCCGGTTCCGTCCAACACCGCCAAACCCCAGATCGTTCCGTCCCACACGCCCGAGCCGCGGCCCACCGAGACCGCCGCGCCTTCCAAGACCCCGGAACCCTCCCTGACTGCGGCGCCTTCGCCAACGCCGCACTCGGATGACACCCCGGAAGCCACGCCGACGGCGGAAGAGACAGAGACCCCGGAATTAGAGAGCGTGGAGTTCGAGGGCCGGGTGGAAGCGGAAGGCGCCGTGTGGGTGATCGCCGGCCAATCCGTCACCATTACCGCCGATACGGAATTCCGCAATGACCCGCGCATCGGGGACCGGGTGAAGGTCCATGCCTGGAAGTATCCGAATGGGTCGCTGGTGGCGCGCCGGATCGAGAAAGATTAGGCGCCACCAGCCGGCTGGTGGATCGAGAATCAAAAAGGGCGGTGGTTGAGTTGCTCAACCACCGCCCGGTTGTTTATCGGGGAGCGGGTCAATCGTTCCGGCGCAGGCCCGTCAACAGGAAGGCGTAGTACAGCAGGGTGCTGACGGCTGAGATCAGGGCCGCCACGTAGGTCAGGGCCGCCGCATCCAGCACCTGGGCGACGCCGTTCCCCTCTTCACTGGTGATAAAGCCGCCCTGCACCAGCACTTCCTTGGCGCGCCGGCTGGCGTCAAACTCCACCGGCAGGGTAATGAGCGAGAACACGGCCGTGCCGCCAAAGAGCAGGACCCCCAGCCAGGCGACGTTGTAACCCAGCGCGCTGCCGGCCGAGGCCAGGAAGAACCCGCCCATAAAGATCAGCGGCCCCAGGAACGACCCAAACTGCACCACCGGCACCAGGGCCGAGCGCGCCTGCAGCGGCCAGTAGCCTTCGGCATGCTGGAGGGCGTGGCCGGCCTCGTGCGCGGCGATGCCCACCGCCGTGACCGAAGGTGTGTCATAATTTTGGGGCGAGAGCCGCAGGGTCCGGCTGAGCGGGTCATAGTGGTCGCTCAGGAAGCCGGTCGTGCGCTCCACGCGCACCTGGCTCAACCCGTAAGCGTCCAGCATCGACCGGGCGACGCGCGCGCCCGTGGCGCCTCGGCCGGTGTAGACTTGGGAGTACTTGTTGACGGCGGACTTGACGCGCCATTGCGCCCACAGCCCAAACAACAGCGCCGGCAAGGCGAAGAG
>JAGOBN010000177.1 GCA_017999235.1 Anaerolineales bacterium
GGAAGAACACTACTTCAATATCAAACAGGATGAAGAGCACGGCGATGAGGTAGAACCGCACCGGCATGCGGCGCACGGAAGGCCCCAAGGTGCGCATGCCCGACTCATACGGCGCCAGTTTGCGCGGCGTGGGCCGACGTGGGCCGAAAGCATGGCCGATGATGATGACCAAAATCGCCAAAACGACGGCCACCACGAGTAGAACGCCTATCGGCAGATAGTCGGCGATCATCCAGAACTCCCGAGCGAATTGTGCATATTCCGCGGCAGAATATGCGAATTTTATCACAATCAAAAGCCGCGGCGCAACCGCACAAACTGCACAGAACTTGCAGAGCGGATTTCAGGCACCCGCCCGCCCAGCAGGCGGCTGCTCCAGGCCGGCCAGCAGGTCGGTTTCCAGGCCGGCCGGCGCCGCGACCGTGGTCCGGGCGCGCACGAACCGCTCATGGCCAAACCAGCGCCGCCGGTCGGCCTCCGGCAGCGATGCCGCAAAGGTCTTGGGTTCGCCGGTCTCGGCGTCAAACTCAAATTGTGAGCGATGGCACTTGAGCGCATCCAGTTTGAGGCGCATAAAGGCGCTGATCTCCACCGCCGTGGTGATAGCTTCATCCGGCACACCCACGAAGCCCAGCACCTGGCCGCGGATATCGGCGCGCCGATCCCGCAGCGCCGGGATAGAGTCTCGGAAGCTGCGCGGGATGGCAAAGTAGTACAGCTTGGCCGGCGCAAACGGCGCGCCGGCGGCCTCCGCGGCCGGGTCGCCGGCCAGATCAAAGGCCGCGGTCACCGCCTGGCACAGGGCGATATGGTCCGGATGGCCGTAGCCGCCGCTGGGGTCATGCGTGATCACCACCTGCGGCCGCACCTCCCGGATCAAGCCCGCAATTTGGCGCGCGGCCTCGGCCGGCGGCACCTGATCCACCGCGCCGTCCTGATACCCCAGGAACAGCGGCGCGGAGATGCCCAGCGTCTGGCACGCGCAGGCCACTTCCTGGGAGCGCACCTGGCCCAGCGTCGCGCGGGTGGCGGCGTCATTTTTGATCTGCGCGTCCGGGCCGTCCCCGCGCGTGGCGCAGGCCACCACCACGCGGGCGCCGGCGGCCGCGTATTTGGCCAGAGTGCCGCCGCACGAGCCTTCATCGTCTGGGTGCGCGACAATCGCGAGCAAAGTTGGCATGGGCATGGTGGGCGGGCGACGAACAGAGCCTGAGCGCTCAGCGCGGGAGCGCGGGCTGAGCGCGGCCAGCCGCCGCTCCGGAACTCAACCGAGGTAGTCCCGCAGGGCGCGGCTGCGGGTGGGATGGCGCAGTTTCCGCAGGGCTTTGGCCTCAATCTGGCGGATGCGCTCGCGCGTGACCCGGAAATACTGGCCGACCTCCTCCAAGGTGTGGTCCTGCCCGTCCTTCAGGCCAAAGCGCATCTCCAGCACTTCCCGCTCGCGCTCGGTCAGCACGGCCAGCGCGCTGCGCACCTGCTCCTTGAGCAGCTGCTGGGAGGCGGCCTCCGCCGGCGCCGGCACGGTCTCATCTTCGATGAAGTCCCCGAGCAGGCTCGATTCTTCCGCGCCCACCGGCGTCTCCAGGCTCATCGGCTCCTGGGCCACGCGCAAAATGCGGCGGACCTTCACCGCGGCCCGCCGCCACTGCCGGTCCAGCATCGGGTCCAGGCGGTCGCCGCGCAGCAAGGTCTCGCGGATAGTGGCCACTTCCACCGGGGTGAGCAGGTCGAGCTCCAGGGCCACTTCCTCCGAGGTAGGCTCGCGGCCCAATTCCTGCTGGAGATGGCGCTGGATGCGCATCAGCCGGTTGATGGTTTCCACCATGTGGACGGGGATGCGGATGGTGCGGGCCTGGTCCGCGATGGCGCGGGTGATGGCCTGCCGGATCCACCAGGTGGCATAGGTGCTGAATTTGTAGCCCTTGGTGGGGTCGAACTTCTCCACGGCGCGCAGCAAACCGATGTTGCCTTCCTGGATCAGATCCAGGAAAGAGATGCCGCGTCCAATATAGCGTTTGGCCACGCTGACCACGAGCCGCAAGTTCGCGCGGATCAGCGCCTTATTGGCCTCGTCGTTGCGCTGGACCACCAGATCAAAGTCGGCGCGCAGGGTCTTCTCATCCGGCAGCCAGGTGCGGAAGGTGCGCTTCTGAGGCAGATCGAGCTTTTTGGAGCGCTTGTCGTGCCGCTTGTGCCAGTGCTCGATCAGCCGGTCCTGGGCGTGTTCGGGCAGCAGATACAGGACGACAAAAAGGTGGAAGGCCTCCTGGGCGATCTTATCCCAGCCGCCGTCCCGGCCCCACTGGCCGCTGGTGAGCAGCCAGGCGCGCAGCGTGGAGGGCCGGCCGGCGACCGTCCAGTCTTGGCGCAGGCCGCGCGCCTCTTCCAGCAGGCCGGCCAAATCCAGCGGCGGCATCTTGCGCTTGTGGGTCTCGGCGCCCAGGCGCTCCCAGGTGGTTTCCAACTCTTCAAACAGCTCGACGCACAGGGCTTCGTCGGTGGGCAGGTGGCGGGCCTTGGGGCTGGGCTCGCGGTTGATGAGCGTTTGCAGATGGCGTTCGGCCATCATCTGGGCGGCCAGCCAAATCTCTTGATCCGAGCCGAGGAGCGATACCTGGCCGATCTCTTTGAGGTACATGCGGACGGGGTCGTCCGCCAGCTCGGCCAGCGAGAAAGCGCCGCTGTCCAGGCCTTCTTCTTCGATCTCTTCCAGCTCTTCTTCGCCGGGCTCGTCTTCGCCGCCTTCGCTGGCGTCGTCCAGATCCAGATCGTCCAGCTCAACCTGGCCGCCGGCCTCGTCGTCCGTCTCCGCCTCTTCACCGGCGGCCCCGCGCGGCGCGCGCGGCTCATCGGCGTCGGCGTCGTCCAGCAACGTCGGCTCGTCGGCGTCGGAGAACAGCTCGTCGCTGTTCGCGTCTTCAGAGACAGAAGATGATTTCCGCTTGGGCATCGCTATGTTTTAACTCACCAGGAACCTGGGGTGGCTGAATATTACCACTAGACTCAAACGGCGGGGGCGCGGCGCCGACTCCGCGGCGAAAGCGCCACATCAACGCGGGCGCGGGCGGCGGCCAGCCGCGCCATCTCCGGCTGGATCAATTCGGCGCGGACATCGCCCTGCTCCAGCGCGTCGCCGGCCAGAAAGCGCACCTGACTGAGCCGCTGGTCGAGCGCCCGCTGGCGCAAGCGCAGCGTGACCGAGAGCAAATCCTCATCCGGCCGGGCGGGCGCGGGTGCGGGTGCGGGGGCTGGCTCGCCGGCGCTCACCAGCGCGTCCAGCCGCGCCAAGAGCACCGGGTCGAGATTATGCCGCAAATAATCGGAAGGTTCAATGTCCACTTGCTCCAGGCCCGCCGCCAGGGCGCGGAAGAGCAATTGATGTTCCAGGCCGGCAAAATCATCCGCCGCTAACGGCTCCAGGCCCAGGGTCTGCAGGCCGCGGTCCAGCCGGTATAAACGCTCCGGCTCCAGGAGCAGGCCGCGCAGACAGTGGGCCTCGATCTTGGACGGCTCCTCCTCCAGCGGCGGCGGCGCCGGCGGCCGGGCCGTGGGCAGCGGGGCCGGCGGGGACGCGGCCGGCCGTTTGCCGGAGGCCGGCGCGGCGCGGCGCGCGGTCAGGACGGCCTCGTTGACCTTAAGCAGGCGGGCCAGCTTCTGGCGGTAGACGTCGCGCTCGATGGCGTCGGCCACGTCCTCAATCAGCGGCAGGATGATGTCCGCCAGTTCGACCTTGACCTTGGGATCGTCGAGGTTGCGGCCGGCGGTCAGGACGCGCAGCACATACTCCACCACGGGCTCGGCGGCGTCCACGCAGCGCTGCCACTCGGCCGGGTCGCGGCGGATCACGTCATCCGGGTCCAGCCCGTCCGGCAGCGTCATCACCCGGATGTCGGCGCCCAGCCGGGCTTCAAAGCGCACCAGGCCGCGCGGATCAAAGACCACCTGACCTTCGCGCTCCAGGGCGCCGCGGGCCACCATCACCCCGCGCAGGGCGGCGGCGTCGCCGGCCGCGTCCGGGTCCAGGGCCAGGATCAGACGTTTGGCGTGCTTCTTGAGCAGGCGCAGCTGATGCTCGGTGAGCGCCGTGCCTTGCGAGGACACGACCGTGTTGAAGCCGGCCTGATGCGCGGCCACCACATCCAGGTTGCCTTCCACCACGATGGCGGCGTTGGCGTCGCGGATGGGCTTGCGCGCCAGGTTCAAACCAAAGAGCGTGCGGCCCTTGTCAAACAGCGCGGTCTGCGGGCTGTTCATGAACTTTGGCACGGCGTCCGGCTGCAGGGCGCGGGCCTGGAAACCCGTCATACGGCCCTGCTCATCCCGCACCGGGATCATCAACCGGTCGCGAAAGCGGTCAAACTGGCGGGCCGCCGCGCCGGGGCCGTCGGCCTCCCGCACCACCACCAGGCCGGCGTCGAGCAGATCCTGCAGCTGGTAGTCGCGGCTCAAAAAATACTTCAGGCCGGCGTCCCAGCTCTCCAAGGCATACCCGAGCTGGAACATTTCCACGGCCTGGTCGGTGAGGCCGCGGCCGGCCAGATGCGCGCGGGCCGGGGCGGCCTGGGGCGCGTTCTTGAGCAGGTGGTGGTAGTAGTTGGCGGCCGTCTCCAGCAGTTGGCGCAGGTGGTTGAGGTTGTCATCCTGCTCGGCCTGTTCCGGCGTGCGCGGTTTGAGCTCCACGCCGGCGCGCTGGGCCAGCACCTGCAGCGCGCCGGAGAAATCCAGCCCGTCGCGCTTCATAATGAACTTAAAGATGTCGCCGCCCTCGTTGCACTGGCCGAAGCAGCGCCAGGTGCCGGAGTCCGGCCAGACCGCGAAGGAGGGCGTGTTGTTTTTGTGGGCGTGGAAGGGGCAGAGCCCCATGTAGGCGCGGCCGGACTTGCGCAGCTTGACGGTCTGCGCGATCAGTTCGACTGCGTCCAGGCGGGCTTTGATGTCGTCGACGACTGACATTTAGGAATGCGGACTGAGCATGGGCAACGGCTAAGATGGTAAAGGTGCGCTGGGTGCGCCGGATTATAGAGGCGGGCGGAACGACTCGGCAAGAGGCGGGCGGAAGTTTAAGGCGGGCCGCGCCTCACGCGGCCGCGGCGCTTCCGGCGGTCTCGCATTCCTGGAGCGCGGCGCGGGCCTGGGCCAGCTCCGGCGACGGCAGGCGCGTGAGAATGGTCACGGCGCGCTGCGCGAAAGGCCGGCCCTCCGCCGGCCGGCCCTGGCGCGCCAGGGCGGCGGCCAGCCGCCAGCAGTTATAGGCGATAAACAACTGGTGGCCCATCGCCTCGGTCAAGCGCAGGGCCTCGCGCGCCAAGGCTTCGGCTTCCGGCCAAGCCCCGCGCGCCAGCATCAAATCCGCCAGCGTGCCTTGGTTGGTGGCCACGCCCTCGTCGTAGCCGATGGTGCGGGCCAGGGCCAACGCCTCCACATAGTGCTGGCCGGCCGCCATGAGCGCGCCGGCTTCCTGCTCGGCCCAGCCCAGGTCATTCAAGCCGATGGCCACGTATTCGCTGGCCGGCGCCGCGGCGCGGGCGAAAGCGATCATCTCCTGAAACGCCGTCTGCGCGGCCGCATAATCCCGCGCCAGCTGATGCCCCTTGCCGCGCAGCCGGATGGCCAGCGCCCGCTCCGGCAGGGAGGTGCGCGCCCAGTGGGCGGCGGCGCGGTCGGCGCAGTCCAGCACTTCCGCGGCCTGGCCGCGCAGGCGGTAGACCCAGCCGGCGTGATAGGCGCGCCAGCCCGCGCCGGGATAATCGCCGGCCGCCAGCGCGCGCTCCTCGGCCTGCAGGCTGAGCGCCAGCCACTCATCCCACTGGCCGGAAAAATACAGCAGGCGGTAGAGCGCGTCGCACAGCACCTGCAGGCGGGCGTTCTCGCCCTGCAGGAAGTGCGGGAGCGCGGCCGCGATGCGCGGCCATTCGGCCACCAGCGCCGGCACCCGCGGATAATGGCGGTAATCCCGCAGATCGCCATCCAGCAGCAGCGCCAGCACACCGTCCATCAGCCGGCCGGCGGCGGCGGCCACGGCCTCGGGATGCTGCCGGCGCACAAACACGGTCACCAGCGGCAGCAGCGCGAACGTCTGGCCGGCTTCGTCGGCGTGCAGCACGGCGCGCTCCACCAGATCTTCCAGCACGGTGGCGGCGGCGGGCTCGGGCAGGCCGGCGGCGGCGGCCACCCAGCGCAGGCGCGCCGGATGCGTGAAGTGCGTGAGGACCGCCAAGGCCGCCAGCTCCGCCTCCGCCAGCGTGGCAAACACATCGCGGAAGATGAACTCCAGCGGATCGTTGCCGGCCGGCGCCGCCGCCAAATAGCGCGCGGCCTCCGCCACCGTGCGGCACTGGCTGGCCGGGCGGCCGAGTTGGCCGGCCAGCCACTCGATGAGCAGGGGATTGCCCTGCGAGAGCTCGTACAACTGCCGGCGCTCCGCCTCCCCGGCCAAGGCCAGCCAGCGGTTGCGATCGGCCAGCTTGCCGATCAGCTTCTGGGCGTCCTCCGGCGGCAGCCGGTCCAGGCGCAGGATTTCGGCGGCCACGTCCGTGCGCCGGCGGCTGGTGACGATGGCTTTGCACGAGCGCGGCAGCCGGCGCAGGAAATGAAACAGCCGCTCGCGTTCGCGCTCGTCGAAGGTCTCAACGTTGTCGATCAGCAGCAGGGCCTGCCGGCCGGCCAGGGCGCGGCGCACGTCGTTGGCGCGCTCGGCCGGGTTGCCCTTGGCGATCTCGACCTCGCCCAACTCGCGCGCCAACTCCGCCAGCAGCGCCTGATAGCTGGCGAGCTGAAAATCTTCCTCCGGCTGCTCGCCGCTGGGCAGCAGTTCGCGCAGCTTGGCGGAGAGGAAGATTTTGGTGGGATAGTGCTCGGCGGAGGCCAGATGGCCGGCGCGGATGGCCAGCGCGGTCTTGCCGATGCCGCCGGCGCCGTCGATCAGTACGCCCCAGCCGTTGACCTCCGGGTCCAGGGCCTCGGCGATGCGGGCCAGCTCGGCGGCGCGGCCGAAGAAGTACGGCTGGTGGGGCAGCTCGGCGCGGCGCGCGGCCGGCGCGGCCTGGATGATCTGGGTCAGGTGCGTGACCTTATCGCGGCCGACCACGTCACCGCCGATGGCGGTATCGCCGGCCGACGTCAACGCAGCGTGCGGGTCAAGCGGCTCAGTCATCATTATGAGACCGCGTTCCGGGATACCGGGTGAACCGGCCCCGGAGCGCCGCGGACAGCGTCTAGAACCCTTCCAGCTTGCTCAGATCGGCCACACCGTGCGCCAGGCCGGCCAGGCGCTGCAGCAGGCCCAGGCGGTTGGCGCGCACGGCGGGATCATCCGCCATCACCAGCACCTGGTCAAAGAACTGCGCGATGACGGGGATGATGGGCAGCAGCTGCCCAAAGACCGCGTCCACCGTGGCCGCCGGCGTCAGGGACTGCGCGGCGGCGGCCAGGGCGTGCTCGGCCGGCTCAACCAGCCGGGCGCTGTCGACCGGATACAGTTCGGTCTGATCGCGCGTGATGCGGACGCAGCGCGCGTAAGCGGGCAGCACCTGGGGCCAATCCGGGCGCGCCACCCAGGCCGCCAGCTGTTTGACCGCCGTGAAGGCGCGGGCGGGGTTATGGG
>JAGOBN010000178.1 GCA_017999235.1 Anaerolineales bacterium
CTCCTCATCGGCGTGGCCTTGACCGCGTTTTTGATCTATGGGGCCATCCCGCTGGGCTTCCTCTCGATCCCGGTGCTCAACATCCGGCAGCTGGGCTTCGGCACCACGCCGGAGAAGTTCGCGTACAGCAATGTCATGCTCCTGGTGGTGTCGCTGAGCGGCATTGCCTTCATTTGGCTGGATTATTTTCTGGGCACGAAATTCCTGAAGAACTAACCGCGCGCCGCATTCTAAACGCCTCGGCCGCGGCCGAGGCGTTTTTGTTTGCGCGCCGCTCACGGCGCCGCCCATACCCGCACCCAGCTAAACACCACGCGGCCGGGCCCGGCGCTGCGCGCCAGGACCCCGAACTGGCCGGCGGCCGGTTGAAAATCCCCGCCCGGATCCGGCGCGGGCCGCGCGAACTCACCCAGCCATTCGTCATTGACCCGCACCGTCAGGCGGCCGCCGGCCGCGTCCACCCGCACGCGGTTGCTCTCCGCGCCATACAGAATGTGCGGCCATTGCTGCCAGGCATAGGCGTCAGTGCGCGCCGCGCCCGCCTGCTGGAAGACCTCGGCGTAGCCGTTGCCATTGATCAGAACCGCCGTGTACCACGCCGGCCCGCCCCAATCCAGAACCAAGCCGTAGGCGGCGCCGGCCGCGCCCGCCGTCTGCGCGCCCGCGATCTCCAGGGTGAAGGCGCCGGGCGGCGCCGCGCTGATCCCGGCCACAGTTTGGCCGGCGGCCGTGAAAGTGGCCACCAGCGCGCCGGCCTCCGGAGCCACGGTCGCGCCCGGCGAGGCGGTCCAGGTCCAGCGCGCTGACCCGCTTTTGAAATCATCCTGCCACAGCAAAGGGCCGGCGCGCGGCGGATCCGCCGCGCCCCCCAGCAGCGCCAGGGCCAGCGCCATGATCCCGGCCGCCAAAAGGGCGGCGCCGCCCAGGGTCAGGCGCCACAACCAGCCGGGCGGCGGAGCGTCATAAGCCATGCGGGCATTATCCAGGCGCGGCCGGCCGGCGGCAAGCCGCCCGGGCTGATCGTGTTATGATTTTCAGATGTTACGCTTGCCTTGGGTATTGATTATCGGAATCGCATTGACCGCGTGCGCGCCCCTGCCGGCCGGCCAGGTGCCGGTCACCGGCGCCACCCCCAGCCCCACGCTGACCCTGACCCGCGCCGCCACGTCAACGGCGACGCCCACGGCCAGCCCCACCTCCACGGCCACGCCGGCGCCGTCCGACACGCCCGAGCCATCTCCCACCCTGATCCCCAGCGCCACGCCTTGGCCGCCGCCCACGCCCGACGCCGGCGCCGCCGCCAGGCGGGTGCGCGTGCCGATCCTGATGTACCACTATGTGGAGCCGTGGCCGGCCGAGGCCAACGAACTCCGCCGCGGCCTCACGGTGCGCCCGGAGGACTTCGCCGCGCAGATGGCGTATCTGGCGGAGAACAATTACGTGGCCGTGAGTTTGTATGACCTCGCGGAGGCGGTGGCCTTGGGCCGGCCGCTGCCGGAGCGCGCCGTCGTGCTGACGTTCGATGACGGGTATCGCTCCTTGATGGAGCATGCCCGGCCGCTGGCGCAGGCGCGCGGTTTCACGGGGACCGTCTTTGTTATTACGGAGCTTATGGATCGCGGCTTTGAGCAGTATCTGACGTGGGAGCAGGCCCAGACCCTCTTCGCGCAGGGCTGGCGCATCGAGCCGCACACCAAGACCCATATCCAGCTGGCCGGCCAAAGCTACGCCAAACAGCTCTATGAAATGCTCGGCTCACTGGAGACCATCACCGCCAACCTCGGCGCGCGCCCGCGCTTTTTCTGCTATCCGGCCGGCAAGTATGATGCCGTCACCGTCCAGCTCGCCGAAGAACTTCAACTCTGGGGCGCCGTCACCACCCGGCCCGGCCGCGTCCACACCGTGGCGGACCGCTTCACCTGGACGCGGGTGCGCGTGGACGGCCGCGGGTCGCTGCAAGACTTTGTCACTGCCCTGGAAGGGGATTTGAAGTGAGACCCCCAACCCCCAGCCACTAATCCCCAACCCCAGCCACTATGCCCACCTCCCGCCTGCCCGGTTTCTACCAACAAAACCTCGCCGCCCGCGCCCAGATCCTGCGGGCCGCTGCCGACCTGACGCCGGCCGAACTTGACGCGCTGACCGGGGCGGCCGGCCTCACCCCCGAGCAGGCCGACCACATGATCGAGAACGTGATCGGCACGCACGCCCTGCCGCTGGGGATCGCCGCCAACTTTGTGGTCAACGGCCGCGAGGTGCTGGTGCCGATGGCGATCGAGGAACCGTCGGTGGTGGCCAGCGCCTCGTTCATGGCCAAGCTGGCCCGCGCCGGCGGCGGCTTCACGGCCGGCAGCACCGCGCCGGAGATGATCGGCCAGCTGCAGCTCCTGGAGACGGCGGATCCCGCGGCCGCCCGCGCCCAATTGGAGGCGGACGCGCCGCGCCTGCTGGCGCTCGCCAATCAAGTCCACCCGTCCATCGTCCGGCGCGGCGGGGGGGCGCGCGCGCTGGAAGTGCGGGAGATCACGGCATCGCCGATTGGGCCGTTCCTGGTGATCCACGTCATCTACGACGCCCGCGACGCGATGGGCGCCAACGCCGTCAACACCGTCTGCGAGGCGCTGGCGCCGGCGGTGGAGGCCCGCACCGGCGGGCGCGTCCATCTGCGTATCCTCTCCAATCTCACCGACCGCCGGCGGGCCTGGGCGCGCTGCCGCATCCCGGCCGCCGATCTGGCGTTTGACGGCTACGCCGGCGCCGTGGTGCGGGACCGGATCATCGAGGCCTATGCCTTCGCGGCCGCCGACCCCTACCGCGCCGCCACCCACAACAAGGGCATCCTCAACGGCATCGACCCGGTCGTCATCGCCACCGGCAACGATTGGCGCGCCGTCGAGGCCGGCGCCCATGCCTACGCGGCGCGGGCCGGCCGGTACACTTCATTAAGCGTGTGGGAAGCGGAGGCGGACGGCGCTCTAAGCGGGACGTTGGAGTTGCCGCTGGCGGTGGGCATCGTGGGCGGCGCCACCCGGGTCCACCCCACCGCCCAGGCCGCGCTGAAGCTGATGGGGGTGACCTCGGCGCGCGAACTGGCCGAGATCATGGCGAGCGTGGGGCTGGCGCAAAATTTGGGCGCTTTACGCGCCCTAGCCACCGAGGGCATTCAGCGCGGACACATGCGCTTGCACGCCCGCCAGGTGGCGGTGGCGGCCGGCGTGCCTAGTGAGTGGGTGGACGTGGTGGCGGCGCGGCTGGCGGCGGAGGGCCAGGTGCGGGCCGAGCGCGCCGCCGCGCTCTGGGCCGAACTCAGCGCGGACGGGGGCTAACCGAAGATTTCCACGGCGCCGGTGTCGAGGTCGTAATAGCCGCCGGCGACCTTCAATAGGCTGCGTTTGACGCGCGTGGCCAGCAGCGGCGACCGCGCGGTAATGGTCTGGGTCACCAGCCGCACATTCTGACGCACCGCCCAATCCACTGGGTCTTCCCCCGCTGGCAGCGCGTCCGCCAGGGCCGGCCGCAGCGCCGTCACCAAGCTTCCAATATGGCCGGGCGCCTCGCCGCCGGAGGTCACCGTCTCCCAGGCGGCCTTCACGGCCCCGCAGCGCTTGTGGCCCAGCACCAGCGCCAGCGGCGTATGCAGATGCTCCGCCGCGTACTCCAGGCTGGCCAGGATCGTTTCGCTGAGGATATTGCCGGCCACGCGCACCACAAACAAATCCCCCAGGCCCTGATCAAACAACACCTCCGGCGGCACGCGCGAATCCGCGCAGGCCAGCACCATGGCAAACGGCGCCTGTCCGCCGGCCAACACTTCCCGGCGCTCCGCCGCCTGATCCGGGTGCGACAACTGATCTTCCACAAAACGCTGATTGCCTTCCAAGAGGCGGGCCAGGGCCTCGTTGCCGGTTAAGGACTCATCGAGCGGGCGCGGGGTGGCGCTCGGGGCCAGGGTGGGCAGGGGCGCCCAATCCAGCGGGTTGAGGCTGGTATCGCGATTGCAGGCCGCCAGCGCGGCGCCGGCGGCGGTGACGCCGGCCACTCCCAAGAAACCGCGGCGCGAACAGTGGCCGCTCATTGGTGCGTGGCCTCCGCCAGCTCCACCAGCGTCACCCAGCCGGTGTCCAGATCATAGCGGGCCGCCACCACTTCGAGTTCGCCGGCGGCCACGAACTCCTCCAAGATGGGCAGGCTCGTCTTCAAGCGCCGGGCCTGCCGGACCAGATTGGCCTCGGCCACGGCTTCCCAGACGTCGCCCGTCAACGGCGCTTCTTCAATGGCCGGCTCAATGGCTTCCACCAGCCGGCCCAGATGACCCTCCAACTCCGCTCCGGCCAGCACACTTTCCAGCGCGGCGCGGATGGCGCCGCAGCGCTCGTGGCCCAGCACCATGATCAGATGCACGCCCAAATGCTCCACCGCATATTCCAGGCTGCCGAGCAGTTCATCATCCAGCACATTGCCGGCCACGCGCACCACAAACAGATCGCCCAGGCCCTGGTCGAACAGGATCTCGGGCGCCACGCGCGAGTCCGAACAGCACAAGATGGCGGCGAAAGGGTACTGCGCCTGGGCCACTTGCCGGCGGCGTTCCGCGGTCTCGCCGGGATGCTGGGCCAGTTCGGCCACGTACCGCACGTTGCCGGCCAGCAGGCGCTCGAGCGCCGACGCGCCTTCGATGGGGTCCGGGCCGCGCAGCGTGGGCGTGGGCAGCGCCACCGGCAGCGGATCGCGCGTCCAACTGCGGCAGGCGCCGGCGGCGCCGGCGGCCAAGCTGGCGAGCGCCAAACGGAGCGCTTGCCGACGGGAGAGAGTGGCGGGGGCGGGTGGCTGTTCCATGCGATGACTTTCCAGCGGATACGCTAACATCCGAGGCCGGCGCGTGTCAGTAAAACATCAGTTAAGCGCGGCTGAAGCCGCGCTTAAGGACGCGCCGGTATAATCCTCCCATGCGCGCGGCGGTTTGGCAACGGTTAGCGGAACTCAATCGCGATTTTTATGAGGCCCACGGCGAGGCCTTTGCGGAAACCCGCCCGCGTCTGGCGCCCGGCGCGCAGCGCGTGCTGGCGCGGATCCCGCCCGGCGCGGCGGTTTTGGAGGTGGGGTGCGGGGATGGCAAGGCCGGCCGCTGGCTGGCCCAGCAGACGGCCGGCGTCACGTACCTGGGGCTGGACGCGAGCCAGACGCTGCTCGCCCGCGCCCGGCGCTACACCGCGCACTGGGCGGCCGGCCGGCCGGCGCCCGCCGCGCTCGCCTTTCAGGCCGCCGATCTGCTGGACCCCGCCTGGCCCGCCGGCCTCGGGACCCAGACCTTTCAATGGGGGCTGGCCTTCGCGGTGCTGCACCACCTGCCGGGCGCGGAGACGCGGGCCGCCGTGGTGCGCGCTTTGGCGGAGCGCCTGGCTCCGGCGGGCTGGCTGGCGCTGTCCAACTGGCAGTTCGCGCAGGACGCGCGTCTGCGCCGGCGCACCGCGCCCTGGGACGCCATCGGTCTGACGGCCGCGGACGTGGAGCCGGATGATTATCTGCTCACTTGGGAGCGCGCCGGCCGGCGCGGTCTGCGCTACGTCCACGCCATTTCCACCGCCGAAGTCCGCGCGCTGGCCGCCCAGGCCGGCCTGACCGTGGCCGAGATCTTTCAAGCGGACGGCGGCCCCGGCAATTTAGCGGAGTACGGCTTGCTGCGCCGGCCGCCCCTCCACCAAACGGGGAGGTCCGCCGCTGACGTTTCACTAATCTGAAAGCCGGTATAATTTCTCAAATCTCAGCTTCAGGGAGCCCTGTATGTCCAAATTTGTGGAATTCCCGCTCGATGGCGGCGGCTCGATTGTCATCGAAACCAATGATGATAAGAAGGGCAGCGGCAGCGGTTTTATGAAGGGCGGCGAGACGCCGGCCGAGACCGCCGATCAGGCGCGCCAGTCCTTTGACGTCTCGGTGGAAAACGTGCGCCGTTCGGCCGATTTGTTGGTGAGCAAGCTGCGCGGCCTCAGCCAGCCGCCGGACGAGATGGAACTGTACTTCAGCCTCAAGGCCACCGGTGAACTGGGCAGCCTGGTGGTGGCCAAATCCGGCGGCGAGTCCAACTTCAACGTCACCCTCAAGTGGCGCAAGGAAGACAAAAAGGACGAGGCCAAGAAAGACGAGAAGCCCGAGGCCTAGGCCCCGCCGAGCGACGCCCTGCTTCAGAGCGTCGCTCTTTTTCTTTTAATTCGCCTATGACCACCACCTTCAACTGCCCCACTTGCGGCGCGCCGTTAGCGGCCCCCCCGGACTCCGCGACGACGATCAAGTGCCAGCACTGCGGCAACACCGTGGTCGTGCCGGAGACGCTGCGCTCGGACACGCCGGAAACGGCCGCCGGCCAAACTGCCGCCGGCCCGCGGCGGTGGAGCCTGGAACTTCTGCTGGAGCAGCCCGGCCAGCTCCGCGAGCTGGCGCGCCTGGTGCAAGCCGGCCAGAAGATCGAGGCCATTAAGCTCTATCGGCAATTAACGGGGGCCGGGCTGAAGGAGGCCAAAGACTCGGTCGAACAGCTCGCCGCCGGCCAGCTGGTCCAGGTCAGCCAGGTCATTATCCAGGAAACGGTGACCGGCCGGCCCGATATGGCCGAGATCCGCCGGCTGCTGCTGGCCGGGAAAAAGATCGAGGCCATCAAGCTCTACCGGCAGGCCACCGGCCTGGGCCTCAAAGAATCCAAGGACGTGATCGAGACCTTCGAGGGCAAGCTGGGCGACGCCGGCCCGGAGCCGGCCGTGGTGGTGACCACACCCCTGGACGCGGATGTGATGGTCAAGCTGGCCGAGGTGCGGAACATCCTGGCCACCGGCGACAAGCTGGCGGCCATCAAACGCTTCCGGCAGCACTTTCAATGCGGTTTGGCGGAAGCCAAAGAGGCGGTGGAGGCTATGGCGCACGGCCAGCCGGTGCCGCCGTGGACGCTGCGGCCTACGCCGGCGGCGGCGCCGGCGCGGCGCGCCAACCGCCGGCCGAATACCGCGGGCGGCTGGTTCGCGGCGCTGGGCGGGATCCTGTCGCTGGGCCTGTGTATTTTGCTGGCGGGCTCCGGGCCGCTGATGCTGTCCGGCGCCTTCCGCCAGGCGGCCGGCCTGGCCGTGAACGACCCCGCCGTCCGCGCCGCGCTGGGGACGCCCGTCAACGTGGTGTGGTGGCGGCTGGCCTGGGGCCAGATCAACTGCGGCAGCCGCTGCTCGTCCAACTTCAGCTTCTATGTCGCCGGCCCTAAGGGCGAAGCGCGCGTTCAGGTGCTCTCAGATTCATCCGGCGGCTTCCCGTTTGTGGGCGAGGGCGAGTGGACGCCGGATCTGCGCTATTACCTGCCGGACCAGACTCAGGCGCTGGGCGTCACGGCGACACCACGGCCCCGGCCGGCCACCCCCACCTTTAGCGTGGCCGAGCTGGACGCCACCGCCGGCGCCCTGGCGCGCGCCACCCGCCAGGCTGAAAGCCGCGCCACCGCCGCGGCCCAGGCGGACCGCGATGCCACCGCCACCGCCCTGGCGGATGAGACCCAGGCCGCCCAGGCCACCGCCACTCAGATGCGGCGCGCGGCGCAAAGCGTGCT
>JAGOBN010000179.1 GCA_017999235.1 Anaerolineales bacterium
GCGCGCCGCGCCTCTTCCACCAGCGCCAGCCGGTCATCCTGGTCCTCATAGTAATTCCGCGCGGGCCGGCCCACCACCTCCGCCGCCGGGAAGCCAAACATCACCTCCGCGCGGCGGCTGAAGTACAACACCTCGCCATCCGTCAGGCGCGTCAGCACCAGCGGAAAGGGCGCCAGGTCCAGCAATTGCCGCAGCCGCGCGCTCTCATCGCGCAGGCGGCCCTCCAGAGCGACGCGCTCGGTGATATCGCGCAAAACCAGCAGTTGGCCGGCCAGGGTCTCCAGGCGGTCGGCCAGGGGCATCACCGCCAGATCATACGTGCGCGGGCCGGCCGCGGTTACGCGCTGGATCTCGGCCGGCGCGGCCGCGCCCTCGGCCACCGCCAGGAGTTCCGGCCAGGCGGCCAGCGCCTCCCGCGCCGGCTGGCCGGGCCGGGCGGCCGGCCCCAAGACCACCGCCGCCGCCGGGTTCACGTCCACCACCCGGCCGCGCTCGTCCACCACCACCATCACATCCGCCAGCCGGTCCACCAGCAGGCTGCGCGCAATCGGCACCAGGTCCAGGATGTGGTAGCGGAACAAGGCCCAGGCTAAGAGCAGGCCCGTAAACGAAAAAGTGACGGGCGCCAGGTTGATGCCGGGCAGCGGCGTTAAGCCGATTTGATACAAGGCATCCAGGATGAGCGGCCCCAGGGTGGTCACAGCGACGGTCAGGGTTGGACCCGTCCGCCGGGTGGTGGGGGAACCGCCCAAGGCGCGGAGCAAGGCCGTCACGGTCAGCGCCGCCAATCCATAAGCATTCAGCAGGTACAGCCAGAGCCAGGGACCGCGGTCAAAGACCAGGATGGTCAGCGGTCCGAGCGCGGCCAGCCGGTAATTGAAGCGGAAGACCGGCACGGCCAGCCAATCCACTGCCACGGTGAGCGCCGGGATCACCAGCACGGCGGCCAGCCGCCAGCCGGCCAGCCACTTCGGCCGGCGCGCGTACCGCGCGGCCAGCACAGCGCCCGCCACCGGCAAAATCGCCACCGCCGGCAGGCGGGCCTGAAGCCAAAACACTTTGTCCGCCAACGCCGGGCTGGCCAGTTCCAGGGCGTAGCTCAGCGCCCACACCCCGGCGGCGGCCATGGCCACCGCGAACGGCCGGGCGGTGGGCGCCGACCGCGCCCGCCAGGCGAAGAGCGCCAGCCCGCTCATGATGAGACTGGCCGCGCATAACAGGGGAACCAAATTCGCCGGGAGCATGCCGCGCCAATGCTAACGCCGCAATAAGCGGAAGTAGAGCCCGATCTGCACGGCCAAAAAAGCGGCCGCTGCCGCCGCCACCCCGGCCGCTGGCGCGCCTAAAAAGAACGCGGCCGCGCCGACGGCCAGGCTGTCCACCAGCGCCACCAGGCCGGCCAGATCAAACGTGATAGTGCCGATCTGGCCCAGGGGCGGCAAGGTGGTGGTGCGCCAGCGGAAGGCCGGCGCCAGCTCCGGGTAATGCGCCAGATAGAAGTCTTTGATCTGGTTCATGGTCTGGGCGCTGTCGTGCCAGGCCCGGCGCAGCCGGATGAGTTTTAATACGGTGAACAGCCCCACCCCGCCCAGCAGCGCGCTGACGCTGGCGAGCAGGAGCGGCGCCGCCCGCAGGTCAGCCGGCGCCAGCGCCGGCAAGCCCAGGGCCAAGGAACCGGCTCCGCCGACCAGCAGGAGGTAGAGGTTCACCACCTGGGTGCGGTCATGGTTGGCCTGCAGCGCCGTCTCGCGCGCGTACTCAAACTCCTGCTGGAGGATGGCATCTGGATCCAGCAGCGCCTTGATCTCATCAGCGGGTGGAAAGTTCATCAGGTGTAAACAACCGGGCGCACGACCGCGCCGCACTTGCGCGGCGGCCGGCCGTGCGCCCAATCGGCCTTTCAATGCTACCCGGCGGCGGAGACTACCCCGCGGCCAACTCCTGCGCCAAGGCCGCCGCCAGCGAGTTCTTCTGCCCGTCGTTCAACCCCGCCAGGCCGGCGATGCCCGGGCCGGCGTACGCATCCACCGGGCGGGCGGTCAGGTCCATCAACAAACCCGTGCTCTGCAGCAGCGTCCCGCCCTGGTTTCCAAAAGCGCGGACAAAGGCGTTAAGCACCTGGATGTTGCTGGCCTGCCGGATGTCCACGGCCGGCGCGGGCGCCCGGCCATTGCCGCCGGCGGCCTGGGCGGCCGGCGCGCCCGCCCAGGCGCGCAGTTCCGCCTCCGTGCCGGCAAACACATTCAGGTCGGTGTTGGCGAGCTTGCCGTTGTTGGCCACGCCGTCGACGCGGCCCTTCTCCGAATATTGCCAGATGGTCCAGTTGGTCCAGCTCTTGGGCATACTGGGCTTGTATTTTTTTTGCTCGATGTCGGCCACGCTCGGAAAGCCGTCCCTCACCGGATAGGCGGCCACCCACAGCGGATACTGCGCGGCCCACTCCGGATACCGCCCGCCGATCAGCATGCCGGCATTCCAGTACCAGGCGGCGGTATAGATGAGCGGGCGCCGGCCCAGCCCGGCCTCCACCTGGTCCAGCCAGAGCTTGGCATATTGGGCGTACTGCGCCGGGTTGGCGGTTTTGCCTTCGATATCCAGCACCGGCGGCAGTTCGCCGGGATCATCGGCCAGCACCTTGAGGTAAGCGCCGGCCTGCTTCTGGCCGTCCATGTCTCCCACCAGAAAGTGATAGGCGCCGCGCAGCAGGCCCGCGCTCTTGGCGCCCGCCCAATGCTTGGCAAACACGGGATCGGCGAAGTTGGATTGGGTGGCCTTAATGACCACAAACGACACGCCGGCCGCGCGCACGCGCGCCCAATCCACGCTGGGCTGCCAGCGGGAGACATCTATGCCTTGTGCAAGCGCCATCGTCGGCCTCCAGAGAGCATTTCCCCAAGCTTACACCAATCCCGACCCGCCGCCACCCTTAGCGGAGCGGGCGGATTCAAGCCGGGCTTAAACCCGCCCGCCCGGCGCGTTACTTCTTCTTGGCGGCCGGCTTCTTCTTCGGCGGCGCTTTCTTCAGGACGAGCTTCTTCTTGATGGCCGGCTGCTTAGCGGGCTTTTTCTCGGCGGTCTTCCGCTTGGCGGCCGGCTTCTTTTTGGCCGCCGGTTTCTTGGCGGCGGGCTTCTTGGCGGCCGGCTTCTTGACGGCGGGCTTCTTGGCCGCCGGTTTCTTCTTGGCCGCCGGTTTCTTCTTGGCCGCCGGTTTCCTCTTCGCGGCCGGCTCGGCGGCCGGCTCGGCCGCCGCTTCCTGCGCGTGGGCGCTCTGGCCGGCCGTCTCGCTGGCGTCTCCGTAGCTGGCTTCCACCACCTCGGCGCCAAAGTCAAAGGACACCGCCGGCTCATACACCGGCAGATCCGCCAGCGCGGCCGGGTCCCGGCCCAGCCATTTGGCCAGGTCGTCCAGGGTGCCGGCGTACAGGTTCAGATCGGTGTTGGCGGGTTTGCCGTTGGTGGCCACGCCGTCCACGCGGCCCTTCTCCGAGTACTGCCAGAGCGCGTAGCCCGTCCAGCTCTTGGGCAGCAGCGGCTTGAATTTGCCGGCGGCGAGATCGTCCAGGCTGGGCTCGCCGCTGGCCAGCGGGTAGGCCGCCACCCATAGCGGGTACTCGGCCGCCCACGCCGGATATTTCCCGCCGATGAGCATGCCGGAGTTCCAGTACCAGGCCGCCGTATAGATGATGGGCTTCCGGCCGGTGCGCTGCTCGGCCTCCAGCAGCCAGACCAGCGCGTCCTTGGCCAGCTGCGCCGGGTTGGTGGTCTTGGCCTCGATATCCAGCACGGGCGGAAACTCGCCCAGGTCGTCGCCCAGCGCTTTGAGGTAGGCGTCCAATTGCTTGAGCGGCGGCGCGTCCGGCACAAAGAAGTGATAGGCGCCGCGCAGCAGGCCGGCCGCCTTGGCGCCGGCCCAGTGCTGGGGGAAGACCGCGTCCCCCCAGGTGGATTGCGAGGCTTTGGCAAAGGCGAAGGCAAAGCCGGCGGCGCGCACCTTCGGCCATTCAACGGTCGGCTGCCACTTGGAAACATCAATCCCACGCAGGTAGGTCATAAGGGTCTCCAGAGGGAAAAGGGGCCAGGGTTAAGGATCAAACGCTAAGCGCCGCGGAAAATGCCGAGCAGCGCTTCCAGCATCTTGGCGCGGTAGGCGATGGCGGTCTCGACGCTGCGCTGGTGCAGATCAAAGACGGCTTTGTCCACCGTCAGGCCGGCCTCGCCCGCCTGCAAGGGCAGCACGGCTTCGCTGTCGCCATCCAGCTTGATGATGGTGCGCGCCGCCGCGCGGGCCTGCGCGTAATCGGTGACCGTGTCGGCGTCCACGCGCACGACGCGCGTCTCGACCGTCAGCGTGGCCACATCTTTCACATAGCCGGCCACCTGGGCGGCTACGTTTTTGAGGGTGGTCTCCAGATCGTCCGCCATGAGGATGCTCCTTAGAGTGAGGCTTGCGCGTCCCGGTACCGGCCGGCTTCCGCCAGCACCTGGTTGATAAATTTCCACGCCACCGGCAGGGCCAGCAGCGCCCCGCCCGGCAGGGCCAGCGTGCCGGCCAGCCGCACCGCGCCCTGCGCCGTGACCAGCAAGATCCGCAGCAGGGCCGCGCGCGAGGCCAGCGCCAGCCGCAGGCTGCGCGCATGCAAGGCCAGGGTGCCGGCGGCCAGAGGGCCGGCGGCCAGAGGGCCGGCGGCCAGGGTACTGGCCGGCCAGAGCGTGTCCGCGTCCGCCGACCAGGCGATGGAGGTCCGGGCCGCCAGCTGCCCGCCCAGCCGGGTCTCGACTACGGCGAAATAGCGCACGGCGTCGGTCAGCCGGCGCAGCACGCCCGCGAACTCGCGCTCGGCGGCGGCCGCCTCGCCCGGCGCCGCAAAGCTGATCTCGCCGGCCGCCCGCACCCGGAGGTGCTCCAGCGCGGCCAGGGCGGCCTGCTCGGGCGGCCGCGTCTCCGCGCCCACGGCGAAGGAGACGCCGTCATTCGCGGCGGCCAGCTGATCCAGGCGCTGCCGCGCCGTGTCCAGCGCGCCCTCGGCCGCCGCCACTTGCCGCAGGCCGGCCTCCAGCTGCTGCGCCGCTTGCTCCGGCGCGCCGGCCAGGTCAATCTGCCAGAGCGACGCGGCCGGTTCCGCGCCGACGGCGAAGGACACCTCGTCGGCGGGCAGCGCCCACAGGCCCAGCACATCCGGGGCGCCGGCCCCCGCGCCCACCAGTTGAAACCCGGTCACAGCGCCTTCAACGAGCCCAGCAGCGTGGCCGCCGTCTTCAACATCTCGGCGCGGTTGGTCTGCGCCTGCTGGACCATAGCCAGGTGCACGTTCCACAGGTCGGCGTCCACCTTGCTGGATTTCTCCGGCACCACGTTAAGAGTATCGCCATCCAGGTTGACGCGCGTCATGGCCCGCAGCTTGGCGTTGGCGAAGGCCCGCGTTTGGGCGTCATACTGCACGCCGGCCAGGTCATCGCTGACATAGGTCCGCACCTCCAGGCTGGTGACGTCGTCCAGCGCCTGCTTGAGTGTCCGGGTCAGCTGCTGGATCAGGGTCTCGACCCCGGTTTGCAGGCCCTGGACCGTGCTGCGGAGATCGTAGTTGGTCAGCGCGGCCTCCACCGCCGCCGCTTCAGCCGCGGACCCGGCGCTGGCTTGGGCGGCGGCCGGCGCGGCTTTCGCGGGGCTGCTGTTGACCACGGCCGCCCGCGCCGGCCGAGCGGGCGCGCCCGCGCCGGCGGCGGCCAGCGGCAGCTTCACGGCCGGATCGCCGATGATCATGTAGCCGCGGGCGTCGTTGTTGGCCGTCCACAGGTTGGCCAGTTTGTTGTTGTCCACAGGCGTATCAAACTTCACGTCCTCCAGCATCACGCTCAGGTCGCTGCTGATCTCGGCGTAGCGCTCGTTGAAGTACTCCATCGCGTAGCCGACGCGCTGGCCGGCCATCAACCGGGCCAGGCTGCTGCGGAAGACCTCGATCTGGCCGCCGGCGCGGCCCCAGATAAAGGAGGTCCCCCAGGCGCGCTCCACATGCCCCACCACGGCCAGCGCCCCCCGGCTGAGCAGGCGCAGCGGCAGGCGGGCCAGGAAGGGGCGCGGCGCGATCTCGGCGCGTTTGCCGGTGCGGTGCGCGAACTCATCCAGCTTGGGCGTGCCGGCGCCGTAGCAGGCGAAGAAGAACGCCATCAGCCCGAGCAGGTTGGCGCTGCCGGCCACGTCATCGGCCGAGAAATACAGCTCCTCACCGATGCGGCCTTTCTGCCCCTGCCAGTCCTGGCACAACAGCGCGCCCTGGTGCTTGAGCAGGCGGTCGTCGGTGAGATCAAAGCCCATGCCGTGGCTGGCCGTGAAGAGCAGCGCCGGCGTGGCCGCCCCGCCGCCCAGCAGTTCAGCCAGGCGCTGTTTGCGCGCGGCGGCCGGGGCCACCGTATCCACGGCCCAGCCATCCGGCGTCTGCTGCAGCGCGCCGGCCAGCGGCGCGATCAGGTCCTTGGCGCTCAGCTCGGTGGCCTTATCGCCGGGGTTGGCGACGCCGAAGAACGTGGCCTGGCGCGGCAGGAACTGGCCGCTCTCGGCCTGCGCCACCGCCTGGGCATAGGCGGCGTAATCGGCCAGGTCATCAAAATGCAGGCGGCCGGCCGCGTACTGCACATCCAGTTGGGATTGAAAACGGAACGGGATCTTCTCCGGATCGCCCACCACCAGGAGATAGTACGGCACCTTGTCCGGGTCGGCCGGCCCCGGCCCCATGCCCTGCCGGGCCAGGAAATCGGCCTTGCTCTCGTTGGGCCGCACGCCGGTGGGGCCGGCAAATTCTTTGTAGAACGCGCCGGCCTGCTGGCGGCGCAAATCCAGCAGCGGCTGCAAAGCTTCTTTGACGGCCGGGATCTTGTCGTTGTCGTCAAAGGCGAAGACCACGCCCCAGCCGGCTTGGGCCAGATTATTGGGATCGAGGCCCTCTTTGATGCCCCAGTGGCCGCCGCCCGTTTTACTGCGGTGCTTCTCTTCCAGCTCGGCCAGCTCATCCGGGTCGAGCTGTTCGCCCTTCGCCAGCTTGGCCAGCTGTTCCACGGACAGCGGCGGCGTGGCGTAATTGCCCGTGGAGCCGTTGAGGCCGTTGAAGTATTGCAGCTCGTTCAGGTCGGTCTGATCACTCATGGAGGTCTCCCGCTCTCAGGCGGCCGCGGCCAGATCCGCGGCCAAGGCTGCGTCAATTAAAGAGGTCAGTTGGGGCGCGGGCGCGCCGGCCGCGCCGGTCAGCCACGCCAGGAATTCGGCATTGCCCTTGGGTCCCACCAGCGGCGAGCGCCGCAGCCCGCGCACCGCCAGGCCTAAGGCGGCCGCGTTGTTGAGCACCTCGACCAAGACGCGCTGATGCACGCGCGGGTCGCGGATCACCCCGCCGCCGCGGCTCACTTCCGCGCGGCCGGCCTCAAACTGCGGCTTGATCAGCGCCACGATCTCGGCCGGCGCGCCGGCCAGCCAGCCCTGGGCCGCCGGCAGCAGCAGCTTCAACGAGATAAAGGCCGCGTCGATGGAGACGAAATCCACCGGCTCCGGCAGCCGCGCCAGGTAGCGGGCGTTGGTTTCTTCCATGACCA
>JAGOBN010000180.1 GCA_017999235.1 Anaerolineales bacterium
CCCCCTACCTGACCGATCCGCCTCCGCAGGACACCCCCAGCCCGCCGCCGGCCGCTTATCCGCTCCCGGGCGATACACCCACGCCGTGGCCCACGTTTACGCCTTGCCAGGTGGGCTGTGGGGAGACGCCCGGCCCGCCGCCCATCACCGACACGCCGGAAGTCAGCGCCGCCAGCGCATTCAGCCCCCGCGCGCCGTAACAAAAACGGCCGAGCGACGCCGGCCTGTGCTATCCTTGAGGCTCTCAGGTGGACTTTATCCATTGGCGCCACACCGGATTCGCGATTTTCCCAAGGAAATCGGCCTTTTCGCAACCCGCATTCGCCTTTTCGATCACTTCGGTGAAGCGGGGACATCGCAAAAAGGACCTGGGCTTACCAAAACACCGGGAAAACAGGCGATTCTGTCTGCCCGGAATGGATAATTGAATGGACAAAATCCAGCTCAGCGTCCATTCCCAAAGGGCCGCCCATGCAAACCATTCTCCCTGGCGTGCATTTCATCACCGGCCTGCTGGCCGGCCGGGTTTATCTGATCGAAGACCCCGATGGGCTGACGCTCATCGACGCCAGCGTGCCGCCGGCCGTCGGCCCGATCCTGAACCAGATCCGGGCGCTGGGCCGCACGCCGCGCGATGTCAAGCGCATCCTCATCACCCACGCCCACCCGGACCACGTGGGCGACCTGCCGCGTCTGCAGCGCGAGACTGGCGCCCAGATCGTGGCCTCGGCCCTCGAACAGCCGGTGATCGAGGGCCGCGCGCCCATCTCCCGCGCGCCGGTGGAAAGCCTGCGCGGGCCGGTCAAGCTCCGGATGCCGCTGACGATGTTCAAGCCCACCCCCGTCGATCTAGCCTTGCAGGGCGGCGAGATCCTGCCCGTGCTGGGCGGGCTGCACGCCCTCCTGACGCCCGGCCACGCGCCCGGCCACCTCTCGTTCTGGCAGCCGGAAAAGCGGCTCCTGTTCTGCGGCGACGTGCTCTTCAACGCCCCCAACTTGCGCCTGCCGCCGGGCTTCCTGACCGTGGACATGGACGAGGATCGGCGTTCGGTGCGCAAGTTGGTGGACCTGGCGCCGGCCGTGGTGTGCTTCGGCCACGGCCGGCCGCTGACCGAGCAGGCCGCCGACGTTTTGCGCGCCTTCGCGCGCCGGATCGGCGTCTAAAGCCGGCGCATGGCTTTCCCCGCGCTCGAGTTGCAGCGCCGCCTGCGCGCCACCGGCATCGGCTTCGCGGGCCTCCACGGCGCCTGGTGGCGGCCGGCCGCGGAACCCTTTGCGCTGCCCGCCTCCGCCGAAGAAGAACTGCGCGCCATCAGCCGCGCCCTGTTCACGCTCTTTGACGCCGTGGCCGCGCTGTACGGCGCCGACCCGGACTTGACCGCGCTGCTGAATGACAGCGTGCCGGCCGCCATCCCGCGCTGGGTCAGCCCGCGGCCGGTGCTGGGCCTGCGCCCGGATTTTCAACTCGACTTACAGCCGGACGGCCAGTATCGCTTCTGGGCCACTGAGCTGGAGATCTGTCCGTCCGCGCACGGCTTCGCCCACGCCATGCAAAGCGCCTACGGGCTGGACCGCGACCTGGCGCGCACGTATGCCGGCTGGCTGGCCGGCCGCGAGTTGTGGTTCGCGGGCTCCGCGCAGTGGAGTGAATTCCTCATCGAGCAGCTGGCGTTCTGCCGCGCGCTGGCCGAGCATGGCGCGCGCGGGCGCGTGCTCTTCGATCTGCCGCTGGACGTGATCGCGCGCGAATTCGAGGCCGGCCAGCGCTGGCAGCCGCCCATGTTCGGCGTGCGCCGCCGGCCGGCGGAGTGGGACACCGACCTGCTGAGCCGCCTGCGCCGGGACGAGCTGCTGGACTACGCCTGGAATACGGCGGACTGGCCGCCGGTCCTGGGCGACGACGCCGCCGTATTTCGCTTCGGCTACTTTGACTGCTTCGCGCCGGAGCGCCTGGCTTGCTTTCCGCGCTGGGAGGCGGCCGGCGCGGCGCCGCTCAACCCGGCCACGTTTTATCTTGACAGCAAGGTCCTGCTGGCCGCCGCGCGCCAACCGGCGGTGCTTGAGCAGGCCGCCGCGCTGGACCCCGCGGCGCCGGCGGTGCTGGCGCGCTGTCTGCCGGAGACGGTGCTCCTGCGCGACCAAGAGATCCCGCGCCTGCTGGCCGAGCGCGACCAATGGATCTTGAAGTTCGCGGGCTTTGACAGCGGCCAGCAAACCTGGGGCGGGCGCAGTCTGCAGATTGGGGCCGCGCATACCGCGGCCAGTTGGGCGGAGACGGTGCGGCGCTATCGGACGCTGCCCTTTCCCACGGTGGCCCAGCGGCTGACGCCCAGCCAGCAGGTGACTATCGCCTTCTTCGACACCGCCGGCCGCCGCCAGAAGCTGCCGGCCGGCACCACCCGCTTGCGGGCGTTCTTCTTGCGCGGCCAGCCGCCGGCCGGCTGCCATCTCACCGTTTCCGGCGGCTCCCGGCAAGTCTCGGAAGCCACCGACGCGGTGCAGGCCCCCGTCATTTTTCAGTGATGGCCGCCCCTCCCTCTGTCTTGGATGAAGCCGAGTTGGCGCGCGGGGTGCGCGTCCTGGCCCGGCGTGATCCGGACCTGGCGCGGCTGGCCCGTGACCACGGCCGGCCGCCGCTCTGGGCGCGCGCGCCCGGCTTTCCCACGCTGGTGCACATCGTCCTGGAGCAGCAGGTCTCGCTGGCCTCGGCCCAGGCCGCCTTTAACCGGCTGCAGACGGCCAGCGGCGGCCGCGTCGCGCCGGACAGCCTGTTGCGCTTTGATGACGCCGAACTAAAAGCCATCGGGTTCAGCCGGCAGAAGGCCGGCTACGCGCGCGGGCTGGCCCGGGCGGTGCTGGCCGGCGAGCTGGATCTGGACGGGCTGGCCGCACTGGACGACGAGGCGGCGCGCGCCGCGCTGATCCGGCACAAAGGCCTTGGCCCGTGGACGGCCGATATCTATCTGCTCATGGCTTTGCGCCGGCCCGATATTTGGCCCAGCGGCGATCTGGCACTGGCCGTGGCGGTGCAAGAGGTGAAGGGCTTGCCGGCCCGGCCCACCTCCGCTGACCTGGCCGCCGTGAGCGCCGGCTGGCGGCCCTGGCGGGCCGTGGCTGCGCGGCTGTTCTGGCGCCATTATCTGCGTCAGCGCGGCCGGCCGGATTGAGATGCGGTTCCTAGCCCTGGGCGATTCTTACACCATCGGCGAGGGCGTGGCGCCGGCCGAGAGCTGGCCCGCGCAATTGGCGGCCGGTCTGCGCGCGGCCGGTTATCCGGCGACGGACCTGGCCGTGATCGCCCGCACCGGTTGGACCACGGATGATTTGGCGGCCGCGCTCACGGCCGCCGCGCCGGTTGGCCCGTTTGACCTCGTTTCGCTTTTGATCGGCGTCAACAATCAGTATCGCGGCCGGCCGGTGGCGGCCTACCAAGCCGAGTTTGCGGCCCTGCTGGACCGGGCGGTGGCGCTGGCCGGCGGCCGGCCGGGGCGCGTGGTGGTGCTGTCCATCCCGGACTGGGGCGTGACGCCGTTCGCGGCGGGGCGCGACCGGGCCGCCATCGCCGCCGCCATTGACCAGTTCAACGCCGCTAACCGGGCGGAAAGCGGCCGGCGCGGCGCGCGCTATGTGGATATCACGCCGCTCTCCCGCCGCGCCGCTTTCGAGCCGGCCCTGGTGGCCGCGGATGGCCTGCATCCATCCGCCGGTCTGTACGCGAATTGGGTGGCGCGCCTGCTGCCCGAAGTGCGGGTGCTGCTCAAACCGTAAGGCGCCGGCGCGCCCCCAGAGGTTTGGTAAACTGCCGGATGCTTAAGACCCTGACCGCGCGCTTTTTAGGCCAGCCCGAAACCTGGATCAACGCCCGGCTGCGCTGCGATGATGTCCACGGCTTGTGGGGCGGGCGGGTAGTTTATCTTTCAGGCGCCGGCCAGGTGGTGGTGCAGGTGGTGCCCGCGTCCCGCTCCGAGACGCGCTGGGCCTGGGCCAGTGCGCCGGCGGCGGCCCAGGCCGTCTTCGCCCGCTGTGCGGAAGGCGATGTGCTCGCCGCGCGCTGGGCGCCTCGGCCGTTGGTCCCCGATGAATCCCAGACGCGCCTGACGCTGGTGAATGCCGCCGGCGCTCAGCAGAGCGTGGTTAAGCTCGCGCACGACCCGCACGCGGCTTTGGCTCAGATTTTTCTAGCCGCACACCACCTGGCCGATCAAGCCGCGCACACCGCGCCGCTGTACCAGGGCCCGTTTGATGACTGCTTTCAGCCCGCGTGGTTTTAGCCCACGCCATCCAGGAGCCGCCATGCGTTCGATCAAGCTGTTTACGCTGATGGGAGTCGCCACCGCCACCACGCCGGCCAGCCTGGCCTTCTTTGCCCTGGCGGCGCTGGGGTTGGCCGGCGCCGCGGCCGCCTGGTCCGGCCTGACGTTCGGAGAAGCCCTGCTGGCCGGCGGGCTCGGCGCGCTGGGGATGTGGGTCAGCGATTGGCTGCATCAGATGGGCCATGCCTGGGCCGCCGCGCGCGCCGGCCATCCCATGACCGGCATCCTGTTTACCTCGGTGCTGTCCGTCAGCCAGTATCCGGCGGATGAGCCGGCCCTGCCGGCGCGCGTGCACATTCAGCGCGCGCTGGGCGGCTTCTGGGTCAATGTGCTCATCGGCCTGCTGCTGCTGCCGTACTGGTTTTTTCTCTCGTTTGAAAACGGCGCCGGCGGCTGGACCTTGGGGTGGCTGACGCTGTGGAACCTGGGGGTGCTGGGCCTGGGGGCGCTGCTGCCGATTGATATCCCCAACGTGCTGACTTCAGATGGCGGCACCCTGCGGCGCTACTGGAGCCGCCGCAAGGACGCCTAGCGCCGCTCGTCTTCGGCCACGGGCGTAGCCACCACGCGAAAACCGGTGTTGGGCCGGCGCTTGAACGGGTAGTCCCAGTTGCGCTGCGCGCTGCGCGCGCGCTTCAACGGCGCGTCGAAGGCGCCGCCGCGCACCACCACGCCCTCGCCGGCTTCCGGGCCGCCGGGGTCCAAGATCGTTTCCCGCTGCGCGTACTCCGCCGCGTCGTACCAATCCGCGCACCACTCCCAGACATTGCCGCACACATCCGTCAGCCCATACGGGCTGTCGCCGCCCGGCGAGAACAAGCCGACGGGCGTGGTACCGGCCGCCGCGTCGTCGATGTTGGCGCGGCCCGGCTCCCACACATTCCCCCACGGAAACAGCCGGCCATCCGCGCCGCGCGCCGCCTTCTCCCACTCCGCCTCGGTAGGCAGTCGGAACTTCCAACCGGGCGCGTCCAGCCAGCGGCAAAAGGCCAAGGCGTCATCCCAGGAGACGTTGGCCACGGGGTGCAGGGCTTGGCCGTCCGGGATGGTCCACGGGGTGTTGGGGTGCGCGGCTTGCTGAAAAGCCTGGTAGCCGGCGTGGGTGAGCGGAGTTTGAGCGATGAAGAATTCACTCAAGCGCACGACGTGCTGGGGGCGTTCGGCCGGCTGGGCCAGCGCGTCGCGGGCCGGATCACTGCCCATCAAGAACTCGCCGGGAGGAATCCGCAGCAGGGTCAGCGTGAGGCCGGGCTGCAAGGTCACGAGCAGATGGTCGCCGTCCCGGCGCGGGCGCGGGTAGCGGGTGCGGGCGCCCTGCCGGGCGCGTTCTTCCGCCGCCTGGCGCGCCTGCGCTTCGGCCGCGGCCGCCTGCCGCTGGCGCTCCGCGAAGCGCTCGGCCTCGCGCATCTCGGCCTCCCACTTCATCCATTCGCGGGCGGCCTGGGCCTCGCTGCGCCGCCGGCGCGTCCCGGCCGGCCGGCTGGCGAACCAATCGCCCTCCGCGCCTTCCGGCTCGCGCGCGGCAGCGCTGCGCGCGCGGCTTTGCTCCGCCCGCCAGCGCGCGTCATAGGCGCTGCGCCGCACCGGGTCGCTCAAGACCGTGTAGGCTTCGTTGATGCGCTTGAGCTTGTCCTCGGCGTACCGCCGCACCGTCTCGTTGGCCTGCTGCAGCCGGTCCGGGTGGTGCAGCTGCACCTGGATGCGGTACGCGGCTTTGATCTCGGCTTGGGTGGCCTCCGGGGCGACGTCCAGCAGTTCGTAATAGTTCACGCCGCCAACTGTACCCTATTTTTCGCGCCGGGCATTGAGACGCTGGACCACCTTCTGCCAGACTGGGCTGGGGTTGGCCGGCTTGACTTTGCGGACCGCCGGGTCGCTCACGCGCCAGGCCAGGTCTTCCAGCAGGGCGGCCAGCGCGGGATCGGCTTGGCCGGCCAGCACCGGCACACCGCTGTTGATGGCGTTGACCCAGGCGGTCTCGCTGTGCGGGATGACGGCCTCCACCGGTTTTTGCAGCGCCTTCTCAATCTGCACACGCTGCAGCCCCTGCTTGGGAAAGACCCAGTTCACCACCAGCGCCGGGTCCTTCTGGTAACCCAATGCTTTGAAGACGTTGAGGGTGGTGCTCACCAGGCGCATGGCGTTCAGTTCCGGCGCCAGGGGCAGGACCACCTGATCGGCGATGTCCAGCGCCGCCACGGTCACCGGGGAGAGGTCGTGGGCGGTGTCGATGACCACATGCCCATACCCCTGGCGCAGCTGGTCGATCATCACCGACACCAGGCTCTCGCTCAACACCTCGGCCTGCACCGGCTCGGCGAAGCCCGCCAACAGGTGCACGCCGCTCTCATGCGGCGTCAAGTGGGCGGCCACCAGTTCGTCGTCCAGGTCTTCCACTTTATGCCCCACCAGATCGTCCAGCCGGCGCGCCGGGCGCAGGTTGAGCATGGCGTCGCACACGCCCACCGGCCGGACCAGGTCCACCAACGGCACGGGCTGGCGCCAGAGCTGGGCCAGGCCGACCGCCAGATTAACGGCCAGGCTGGAGCAGCCGGCGCCGCCACGCAGGCTGAAGACGGTGATGACGCGCCCCACCGGCGCGCTGCCGGCGCGCTTCACCCGGCGCAGCTGGGCGGCCACGCGCATCTGCAGTTCGGCCGCTTCGACCGGCTTGAGCAGATAGTCATCGGCGCCGGCCTCGAAGCCGCGCTTCTTGTCGGAGATCGTCGACTCGCCGGTGAGCATGATGATGGGCAGGCCGGCCCCGGCCGGCGTCTGCCGCAGGCGCCGGCAGACCTCAAAACCGTCGATGCCCGGCATCACCACATCCAGCAGGATCAAATCCGGCGGCTTTTGCTCCACCGCTCGCAGCGCGGTGGGACCGTCCGGCAGGACTTCCACTTGATATCCCACGGCCTCCAAATAGTGGCGGGCGGCGCCGGCCGTCACCGGGCTGTCATCGACAACGTAAATGCGAGCGGACATGGGTTACTCTCCCTGAACCACGGGCGGGGCGGACCGATACACTTCGGCGCGGTTGCGCCCGCCGGCCTTGGCGCGATACAGCGCCTCGTCGGCGCGCACCAGCAATTGCTCAGCTTCCATGATCGCCGGCGAGGGGTAGCCGGCTACCCCCAGGCTGACGGTGACTTGCATCTCGCCAAAGGCCGGATGCGTCCAGCGCCGGCCGGCCACCTGAACGCGCAGGCGCTCGGCCAGCCGGGCGGCCGGCCCCAGCTCCGCCATCGGCAGCAGCCCCAGCACC
>JAGOBN010000181.1 GCA_017999235.1 Anaerolineales bacterium
CACCTGGGTGGTGGAGGCCCAGGACGCGGCCGGCGCCAGCCGCCAGATCACCGGCGCCCTGACGGTGGCGGAGGCGGATACCGCCCTGCCGGAAGTCAACGGCCTGAGCGTCTCCCCCACCCTGTTCACGCCCAACCGCGACGGCCTGGATGACCGGGTGACGATCAATGTCAACGTCTCCAAGGCCATCAACCCGGACGGCCTGCGGCTCACCCTGCTTCCGGCGGACGGCGGCGCGCTGCGTGTGCCGCTGGCGGAAAGCTCCGCCTCGCTTAAAAAGCCGGGCGAGGCCGGCCTGCACGCTTATGATTACGACGGCGGCATAGACCTCGGCCTGGAGCCGCCGCCCGACGGCGAGTACGTGGTCCAAGCCGCCGCCGAGGACCGGCTGGGGCAGAAAACCATCGTCACCGCCACCCTGACCCTGGCGCGCGGCGGCCTGCCGCGGGCCGAGATCTACCAGGGCGCGGTGGACTACTCCGCCGCCGAGGCCGTGCTCTTCGGCCAGACCCTGTCCTTCACCCTGACCGTCTCCAATTACGGCACCGCCCCCATCCGCACCAGCGGGCCGGCCGCGGGCTACGTCTACGCCTCCATGACCCAGAACTACAACGCCATCCAGGAATACGTCCAGGCCGGCGCGTTCCGGGTGGGGATCATGTGCGATACCTGCCAGAGCGATTACCCCTGGCGCTGGGCCATCGGCCGGCCGGAGGACCTGACCATGATCCCGGACAGCCAGGGCCGGCCGCAGTATTACCTGATGCCGGGCCAGCGGGCGCTGGTCACCGGCGGGATCGTGCTGGACCAGGTGGTGCCGGCCCGCAACCCGCAATACTTCTGGGCCGGCCTGATCCAGGAAGAAGTGGAGATTGCGCCGCTGAACAACCGCGTCGATCCGCGCTACATCAAGATCGAGCAAGTGGGCGCCCCGTAGGCCGGCGCCGCCGCATGGACCTCGGCATCGTCATCGTCAACTGGAATGTCCGCGCGCTGCTGGCGGCCTGCCTGGATTCCATCTACGTGGAGCTGGCGCACAGCCCGCTCAGCGCCCGCGTGTGCGTGGTCGATAACGCCTCCAGCGACGGCTCCCCGGATTTCGTGCGCGCCCAGTTCCCCAACACGCTGCTCATCGAGGCCGAAAACCGCGGCATGGGCGCCGGCAACAACCTGGGCCTGCGGGCGCTGGGCGTGGGCGGGCCGGCGGCCCCCTTCGCGGTGTTGATCCTCAACCCGGATACGCTGGTGCGGCCGGGCGCCCTGCGCCAGTTGGTGGATTTTATGCGGGCGCGGCCGGCGGCCGGCGTGGCCGCGCCCCTGCTCCGCAACAGCGATGGCAGCCTGCAGCATTCTGGCTTCCATTTTCCCGGCGTCCGGCAGGCGGCGCTGGACCTGTACCCCCTGCCCGGCCGGCTGGCCCGCTGGATGGACTCGCCGCTGAATGGCCGGTATCCGGCGCGCTGGTACGCGGCCGGCGACCCCTTCCGCGTCGATCACTCGCTGGGCGCGGCCTTCCTGGTGCGCGCCGCCGCGCTCGAGCGCGGCGAGCTGTTTGACGAGGCCTTTCATATGTACTGCGAGGAGATCGACGCGCAGTGGCGGCTGGGCCGCGCCGGCTGGGAGACCTGGATTGTCCCCGGCGCCGAGATCGTGCATCTGGGCGGCCAGAGCACAGCCCAGGACCCCTCGCGCTCGTTTGTGCAGCTCTGGACCAGCCGCCAACGGCTCTATCGACGGTATCACGGGCCGGTGGTCAACGGCCTGGTGCGCGGCCTGGTGCTGGCCGCCCTGCGCGGCCGGGTCCGGGAGAATCATCGGCGCAGCCAGCGCGGTGAAATCACCCCGGACCGCCGCGCCGAGATCAACCAGCGGCTGACCGAGGTGCTGCAGGTCTGGCAGAACCCGCGGAGCAGACGCCCAATGGCGAATGACCAATGAAACCCCGCCAGCGCTATTGCTGATCCACACTGACTACTCGTCAGTTCTCACTGCTCACTTCTCCCCGCCATGCTCGCCGCCATCGTCCTCACCTACAACGAAGAAAAGCATCTGCCGGACTGTCTGGCTTCGCTGGCCTGGGCGGACGAGGTGATCGTCTTCGACTCCTTCAGCACCGACCGGACGGTGGCGCTGGCCCAGGAGCGCGGCGCGCGGGTGGTGCAGCGGCGCTTTGACCATTACGCCGGCCAGCGGGACGCCGCCCTGGCGGCGACCGCCGCCGAGTGGGTGCTGTTTGTGGACGCCGACGAGCGCGTGCCGGCGGAGCTGGCGGCCGAGATCCGCGGCGTTTTGGACCGACCCGAGGCCGGCTGGTGGATTCCGCGCCACAACTACCTCTTTGGCCGGCTGACGCGCCACGCCGGCTGGTATCCAGATTATCAGCTGCGCCTGCTGCGCCGGGAGCGCGCCCGCTACGACCCGGCCCGCCCGGTGCATGAGCTGGTTTTATTGGAGGGGCCGGCCGGCCGGCTGCAGGCGCCGCTGGTCCACCTCAATTACGAGTCGGTGGCCGAGTTCGTGGCCAAGCAGACCGCATACGCGCGCTATGACGCCGAGCGGCTGAAGCTGGAGGGGGTGCGCGTCCGGCCGCACCACCTGGTGACGATGCCGGCGCGCCAGTTTTGGTGGCGGTTTGTGGCGTTGGCCGGCTGGCGGGACGGCTGGCATGGGCTGCGGCTGAGCGTGCTGATGGGCCGGTTTGAATTTGAGAAGTACTGGCGGCGGCTGACGGGCCGGAACTGAGCGCGGTTGCCCACTGCCTCACTCAATGCTAGAATTTTCCCCATTGCCGTGAGGACGAGCCAGGGCGCGACCATGAGTCACCCGACCATGAATGAGCCGGTACTGGTCTTAAACGCGAACTACGAGCCGCTGAATGTCTGCAACACCCAGCGGGCGCTGGGCTTGCTGATGAGCGGCAAGGCGCGCCTGCTGGAAGACGGGCGCGGCTGGGTGCGCACCACGCGCCTTCAATACCCGCGCCCCTCGGTCATCAAACTGGAGCACATGGTGCGGCGCCCGCGTCCGCGCGTCAAGCTCACCAAGCGCGAGGTCTTCCGCCGCGACAACTTCACCTGCCAGTACTGCGGCCGGCAGACCCATCACCTGACCATTGACCATGTCCTGCCCCGGCACCGCGGCGGCCAGCACCGCTGGGACAACCTCGTGGCGGCCTGCCCGGCCTGCAACCGACGTAAGGGCGGCCGGACGGCCACCGAGGCCGGCATGCCGCTCTCGCATTACCCCGCCGAGCCGCAAGCCACGGCCGCTTATCTTTTTGACCGGCATCTGGCCAACAACGACGTCTGGAAGAAGTACCTGGACGGCTGGTAAATCCTGCTTATCCCGGTTCAGCCCCGCTCTCCAACAGCGCGTACAAATCGCCGGTCACCACCCCATGCCCGCCCAATAAAATCGGGATCGGCGCGGCGGCGACGGCGGCGGTCAGTTCCCGCAGCCAGCCAGTCTGGATGAGCTCGGCCTGGCCGGCGTCCGAGGCAAACCGGTCAGCGGCGGCCGGCCACTGGCCGGCGTGAGCCAGAGCCACCCGCGTATCAAAGAACACCGCTTCCGCCATCTCGGCCAGCTCGGCGCAGAAGGCCGGCGGCCCAATCCGCAGTAAGTGGGCGGCCGTCAGGGACCGCACCCGGCCGGCCGCCAGCCGGCCGCTGGCCGTCATCCCGCGCTCCTCCGAGAGCACCCGCACCCAGCAGCGGGTCCGCCGCTCCACCTCGCTCCACGTGGCGGCCGCCACCCGGCCAATGAGCGTCACCCGCGCCTCTGGGGTCTGCAGCACCTGGCGCGCCGCCGCCCAGCGCGCCCGCAAGCCGGGCGGCCCGGGCTGAGCGGCCAAATACGCGGCCAGCGCCGGCGGACAGTCGGGATGCAGACTCAGCGCGGCCAGATCGGCCGGCGTATCGAGATCGGCGCGCGCGGCCGCGCTGGCGGGCAAGCCGCGCACCGGCACGCCGGCCTCCCGGCGCAGCACCGGGGCCAGCATGTTATCGCGCCCCACGCGCCCCACCCGCGCCCGCAAGGCGTCCGGGCAGTTAAAAACCAGCCAATCGGATGACAGCGCGTTATTGGCGACGGCGGCCGGCCCGCGGGCGGCCCCCACCTCGGCCAGCGCCTGCGCCACCACGGCATCCGCCACCAGCGGCGCGCCGCCCGCGCCAAAGTAGGCGTAGACGTCGGCGGGGTGCGCCGCCAACAGGTCCACCAGCCGCTCGCCGAAGTGAAAAGGTTCCGGCGGATCCACCACCCAGGCCGCCGGCCAGGCGGAGTGCGCGGCAGCCAGGGCCGGCGCGTTGGTGGCGATAACCACTTGCTCCACCCCGCAGCGGCGCAGCTGCGCCAGTGTGTCCTCGGCCGCCGCCAGCCGGCCGCCATTGACCCACTGTTCGAGCGCGCTGGGCGGCGCGGCCGCCGGCCAGCCGAGGAAAATAAAGGCGGTAACGGTCATGCGGAAATTAAAAGGGACGCGCGCGGGCGCGTCCCCGGTGAACGGATCAGCCCGGCGTCTCAGCCGACGTCCGGATCAATCAACCCCAGATTGCCGTCGCGGCGCCGGTAGAGCACGTTGACGCGATTGGTTTCGCCGTTGAAGAACACAAAGAAGTTGTCGTGGCTCAGCAGCTGCATCTGCTCAATCGCCTCGGCCTCGTTCATGGGCGTCAGCGCGAACTTCTTGCGGCGCACCACCAGCGTCGGCGTATCTTCATCGCCTTCCAGCACCGTCGCGGCCTCTTCTTCCAGATCGGCCGCCACCACCGCTGCGTCCAGCCCGTCGCCGCGGCCGCGGAAGCGCTTGCCCTTGTAGCGCTCGATCTGGCGGTTCATCTTTTCCAGCACGGCGTCCACCGCCGCAAAAACGTCGTTGTGGCGCTCCTCAGCGCGCAAAACGGTGCCCTTGAGCGGGATCGTCAATTGGGCCACATAGCGGTCCGAAGCCGACCGGGCGCTCTTGAGTTCCGTCAAATCCACCCGCGCATCGTGAATCGTGGCCAGGTAGCGGTCCAGCTTGCCCACTTTCTTTTCAACGTATTCCTGCAGACGCGGCTTGACCTCCACATCCCGTCCATGGATCGTCACGGTGACTGTCATAAGGTATCCTCCTCTGAAGGCGGCCGGCCAAGCCGGCGCCAAATAGGCTGCCTGCTGCCTCAGCGCGCCCGCGCCAAGGTTAGCCCCCACACCGACCGCGCGCCAGCCGCCATCAGCGCTTCCGCGCCCGCGATCAAGGTCGCGCCGGTGGTGCAGACATCATCCACCAGGATGACGGCCCGCTGGACCACCAGGCGCGGGTCCGCCATAAACGCCGCCTGCACATTACCTAATCGTTGCTGGGCCGTCAAGCCGACTTGCGAAACCGTGTGGCGGGTCTTGGATAGGGCCGCCGGCGCCGCCGGCAGTCCGCTCAGCTCCGCGAAGCCCCGCGCCAGCAGTCCGGCCTGGTTGTAGCCGCGTTCGCGCAGGCGTTGGGCCGACAGCGGCACAGGGATAATCAGATCACCCGGCTGGCCGGCCGCCGCCCAAGTCTGGGTCAGCAGGCGCGCCAGGCTGTCCGCCAGGATCACGTCCCGGCGATACTTCAGTTGATGCAGCGCGTTCTGCAAGGGGCCTTCAAAAAACGCCGCCGACCGGATGCCGGCTAAAGCCGACCGGGAGCGCCCTTGGCAATTCACGCAGGCCGCGTCCCGGGCGGCGACGGGATACCCGCACCACGCGCACACCGGCGCCGCCAATAAACTGAGTTGCGACTGACAGGTGGGGCAAAAGCGCTGGCCGGCCCGCCGGCAGCCGGCACAGCGCGGCGGCAGGACAAAGTCGATCACCGCCCACAGCGCTTGCCGGGCGCGGTACGACCAGCGCGGACTCAGACGCGCGGAGCGGGCGACGTCAGCCTCCCAGAAATCCAAACCCGAACTGCTGGATGATTTGCAGCCCGGCCGGCCCCAGCAGCACGATATAGATCGCCGGGAAGATCAGGAACACCATCGGGATCAGCATTTTAATCGGGGCTTCGTGCGCCTTCTTCTCGGCGCGCTGCCGGCGCCGCACGCGCATCTGATCCGATTGGATGCGCAGCACCTTGGCCATGCTCACGCCGAGCTGGTCGGCTTGGATCAGCGCGGCCACAAAACTGGTCATATCCGGCACGCCCATCCGGTCCGCCATATCCCGCAGCGCTTCGCGCCGCAGCTTGCCCAGCCGGATTTCCTGGATGCAGCGCGCGAATGCCAGCGACAGTTCGTTCTCCCATTTCTCGCTCACCCGCTGCATCGCCTGGTCAAAACCGAGGCCGGCCTCCACGCAGACGGTCAACAGATCCAGCGCGTCCGGCATGGATTTGACGATCGCGTCCTGACGGCGGTTGATGCGGCTGCGGATCAGCAGGTTGGGGATGAAGAACCCCAGCCCCGCGGCGCCGGCGGCGCTGGCCAGCACTTTGGCCACCCCGGATTGAAAAGAAAAGAAGGAGCGCGGGTCAGCCGAGATCGCGCCCAGCGTCAGAATCAGGCCGGCGGCCACCACCGCCAGGATAATCCGGCCGGCATAGACCATGACCGGCTCGATCCCTTTGGGGTTGCCGGCCATATCCAGATCCCGCTGGATGGATTGCAGCGACGATTGCGGCGTGAAGCGCGTGACAAACTCGCCCAGCCGGCGCAGCACCGGGTAGATGACGCGCTCGCTGAACGGCTGCGCCATCTCGATCTCTTCGAGCGAGAGCTGCCGTTCCCGATTAGAGTATTCCGCCAGACGCGCTTGCAGCGGGTCAGAACCCTTGGGGGCGCGCAGGCCGGCCACCACCAGCGCCACCGCGATGATGATCACGACGACGATCCCAATTCCAATCACAATGGGCGGCATGGCGCGGTTCTCCCGTTAGACCTCGATATCCACGATCTTGCGCACAATGGCGTAGCCGATGCCGATCAGCAGCCCGGCCACCGCCAGCGCCACCCAGCCGCAGATACCGCTGGTGAAGAACAGGCTGATGTACTTGGGGTTCAAGAAATACAGCAGGACGCCGAGGCCGATCGGCAAGATAGAGATGACGGTGCCCGTCATCATGCCTTGCGCGGTCAGGGTTTCGATTTCGCCCTTGATCCGCACGCGCTCGCGGATGGTAAAGCTGATGGTGTCCAGAATCTCGGCCAGGTTGCCGCCCACTTCGCGCTGGATATTCATGGCCGTGGTCACGAAATCCAGGTCTTTGCTGGGAATGCGCCGGTTGAGGTTGGCCAGCGCCGTTTCCATGGTCAGGCCGATCTGCATCTCCTGAACCACGCGCTTGAACTCCACCGAGATGGGCGGCGGCAGTTCCTTGCTGACCGATTCCATGGCCTGGTTGACGCTGTAGCCGGCCCGCAGGCCGTTCACCACCAGGTTGAGCATATCGGCCAACTGGTTGTCGAACCGGGTCAGGCGCGATTTCTTCTGATTGCCCACATACCAGCGCGGCACAAACAGGCTGGCCAAGGCGCCGATGACGCCGGCCACCATATCCTGGCGGACAAACGCCAGCACGATAAAAGCGCCCACCGCCAAAATCAG
>JAGOBN010000182.1 GCA_017999235.1 Anaerolineales bacterium
CCCAAACGCAGGCCAAGTGGCTGAGCCCAGAAGGTGGAAGAGGATTGAATGTGCATAGTGTCCCTAAGCCCGATCGAAAATATTCACGCAGGCTTAACGACTTTAACAAAGTCAATCCTTCGGCGCAGTAGCGCCGAAGTCCAGGTTTAGGCCGAAATCCCGGGGAATATCTAGCTGGTTCGGCCGCTCAAGTTAGAGGAGGGTTACCAGCGCGCAAAATCAATGGGCCGTGAGTCCCAATTTTTGGCCGGCCGCGCATCCGGCGAAAGCGGCCCGGATAGTGGGATTAGTCGGCGAGGAAAGGATTGGCGTGTTGTTCGGCGCCGAGCGTGGTAGCCGGCCCATGGCCGGGGTAAACGTGCGTGGCGGGCGGCAGAGTGAAGAGCGTCTCGCGAATGCTGCGCAGCAGGGTGGCGTAATCGCCGCCCGGCAGATCCGTGCGCCCGATGCTGTCCTGAAACAGCACATCGCCGCTGAACACGGCGCCGGCCGGCGCGCAGTAGTAGGCCACATGCCCCACCGTGTGGCCGGGCACGAACAGCACCTGGAAGGTCAACGCCCCGCACGTCACCGTCTGTCCCGGCTCGACGAGCAGCCCGGGTTCCGGGCAGGCCGGGATGTCCATGCCAAACAACGGCGCGCCGCCCTTGGCCCGCAGCAGCGGCAGTTCCAGCCGATGGATGGCCAGCGGCGCGCCCGTGGCGGCGGCCACCTCGGCCGCCGCGCCGATGTGGTCAAAGTGCGCGTGGGTGAGCAGCACGTGGGTGGCCGTCCAGCGGTGCTGCTGGAGCGCGGCCAGCACGCGGCCGGCCTCGGCGCCGGGGTCGATCACCACCGCGGTTTGGGCGGCCGCATCGGCCACCAGGTAGCAGTTCGTCTGAATCGGGCCGAGCGGCAGGGTAACGATGGGGTAATTCATGCGGCGTTCTCCCCGGGCGCGCCGGCCAGGCCGAGCGCCGCGCGCAGCAGGACGTTGGCGCCGTTGACGCAATCATCCCAGGCGGTGAATTCGAGCGGTGAATGGCTGATGCCGGCGCGCGAGGGGACGAAGATCATCCCGGCTTCGGTGAGCGGCGCCAGCGACATGGCATCGTGGCCGGCGCCGGAAAAGAGCGGGGTGTGCTTCAGCGCCAGCGACTCGGCGGCGGCCGTGATGGCGGCCCGGGCGCGCGCGCCCATCGGCGCCGGCGCGCAGGCCCCGCCCAGCGCCTCGGCCTGCAGGGTCAGCCCAAATTGCCGGCCGACCACCTCCGCCAGGCCGGTCAGCGCGGCCTGCAGTTCGTCGAGCTTGTCCAGGTCCGGGGCGCGGAACTCCAGCGCCAGCTCGGCCGCGCCGGGGATGATGTTGAAAGCGCCCGGCGCGAAGCGCATCTGGCCGACGTTGACGGTGCAGCCGGGAAAATCGCGCAGCACCAGCTCGCGGGCGGTGAGCGTAAAAGCCGCCGCGCCCAGGGCGGCGTCGGCGCGCTGATCCATGGGCGTGGTCCCGGCGTGGTTGGCCTGCCCGTGATACGTCAGACGGTACGACCGGATGCCCACAATGCCCTGCACCACGCCGACCGCCAGCGCGTGGCGCATCAGGTTCGGCCCCTGCTCGATGTGCAGTTCCAGATAGCCGGCCAGCGTGGCGGGGTCCCGCCGGGCGGCCAGGATCCCGGCCTCGGTCACGCCGGCGCGCGCCATCCCGGCTTCTAAGGCGGCGCGTCCGCCGCGCGGCGCGCGCAGTTCTTCCGGCCGCAGCGTGCCGGCGCAGGCCTTGCTGCCCAGCAGGCCGACCAGTGTGCCTTCCTCATCGGCGAAATCCAGCACCTCAACATCCACCAGCAAATCCAGGCCGGCCTCCTGGATCACGCGCGCCGCTTCCAGCGCCGCCAGCACGCCCAACGCGCCGTCGAAGCGCCCGCCGCGCGGCACCGAGTCGGTATGCGAGCCCAAGATCAGGGTGCGGCCCCCCGGCCGGCCGCGCCGCACCGCGGAGACATTGCCGGCGCCGTCAATGTGCGTCTCCAGGCCGGCGGCGGCCGCGCGTTCACGCCACCACTGCTGGGCCTCCAGATGGGCCGGGCTCCAGCAGGGCCGGTCCACGCCGCCGTCACCGGTGGCGCCAAAGCGGGCCAGCGCGTCGAAATCGTCTTTGAAGCGGTCGGAATTGATGGTCGGGGGCATGGGGTTTAGTTGCAGGCGCGCGCCGGCGCGCCGTCCAGATAGTCGCTCAACCGGGCCGCGTCAAAGCCGTGCCGATCCAAGACCGCGCAGCCCAGGCGCGCCAAGGCCTCCGGGGTCAAAGCCTCCGGCTGGCCGTCGAGCTCGGCCAGCAAGGTCAGGTCAAACAGATACACGCGGTTGTCGTAGTAGCGCACCACCAAGCGCTGGCTGGTCAGGTCGAACCACTGCTCAAAGGCCGCCAGGCCCAGGGCCGCCAGGCGGTGCGGCTGGCCGGCGGTGGTCCACAACTCCGCCTGGGCCGTGGCGTAAGTGACGGCGAAATAAGCGGCGGCGGAGTCCGGGCTGAAGTTCAGCGGGACGCCCGGATCGGTCGGGCCGTTGAACGTGGCCAGGCGGGTCAGATCGCTCAGCCGGTAGAGCGCCGAGGGCGCATCCGCGTATGTGACCACCGCGTAATCGCCGCTGACGTCATTGCCGAAGGTGATCGCGCGCGCCGGCGCTTCCAGCACCTGCACCGCGCCGGTGTCGGTGCGCCGCAGCTCGGCCGCGTTGGCCCCGTACTGCACGGCAAAGTAGCGCGCCTCCGGATCCGGGCTGAAGGTGATGGTGTAGCCGTAGTAGTCGGCCACCGGCTGATCGGCGGTGTCCGCCGGGCTGTCCACGGCCTCCAGCGTGACCAGGCTCCCGTTGCTGGTGCGGCGCAATTCCTGCCGCCCGAACTCGTTGTAGAGCAGCACGTACGTTTCGCCGGGGTCGGGGAATTCCAGAAACTCGTATTTGTCAGTCGTGAACTGCGCCACCACCCGGCGGGTGGACAGCCGGCGCAGTTCAGCCTGGCCGGAGAAATACACGATGCCAAAATACGTGCCGTTCGGGCTGTAAACCACCTCGCGCACGCGGTCGGTCAGGCGGAAGACCACGGCCTCGTCCGCCAGTTGGCGCAGTTCGCTCGAGCCATCGTTGAACGTCACGAGCACGTAACGCGCCTCGCGGTCCGGGAATTGGATACGCTGGATGGAGCCGGTGAGGGGTCGGATCGCGCTCACCGGCCGCGCGGTCAAACGCAGCTCGGTGCGGCCGTCGCGGTACAGCACGGCAAAGTAGGTCACGGCCGGATCACGGCTGAAGACCACCTCGTCCACGGCGCCGGATACGGCAGACACCACCTGGCCGTCGGCGGTGCGCCGGACTTCGGCCGTGCCGTCGGCGTAGCGCACCGCGAAGTAATCGGCCGCGCCTTCGCTGAAGTTCAAGCTGACGATGGTTTTCTCCGCCGCCAGCGGCGCGCCGTCGGCCACCCGAAACAACTGCAGGGTGTCTAGCGTGCCGCGGCCGGCGGCGGGATACCTGACGCTGATCAGCGCCGCGGCCGGATCAGGGCTGAATTCCACCTGCGTCAGGCCGGCCGGGAACGCCGCCAGCACCTGGCCGTCGGCGCTGCGCCGCAGTTCACCAGAATAATCCGCGTAGACGGCCACCCAGGCGGCCTCGTCCGGGCTGAAGCCCACGGCGGCGGCCTCGGCCAGGTCGGCGGTGAGCGGATACCGCAGCTGGCCGGTGGCCGTATCCCGCGCCTCCGCCGGCTGGTCCAGCCGGTCCACGATCAACAGATCGGCGGAGGGGCTGGCGTAGAGTTGATGGATATCGGCGCCCAGGTTGGCAATCCGGCCCCCCGCCAGCCGGCCGCGCACGGCGTCGGCGAACGAGGCGCGCACCTGCGGCGCCTCGGCCGGGATCAGCGCCAGGGCTTCCAGCGTCAGGCCGAGGCCGAGCAGCGGGTCCTGGTCGGAGACGGCCAGCCCCTGCGCGGCCAGCAGCCGGGCGCGGGATTCGCGCTGGGCGGCTTCGGCGGCGCGCTGGGCGGCCTCCGCTTGCAGGCGGTTGAAATCGGCCGTGGCGGCCTGGGCCACCGCCTGGTCCTGCGCCGCCAGCGCCGCGGCCTGCGCCGTCACCGCCGCCGCTTCTTGGGTTTGGGCGTTTTGCAGGCTGAGCGCGGATTGCGTGTTGGCGCTCTGGGCGCGGGCGGCATTCTGGCTGGCCTGGCTGCCGAGAAAGCCGGCCAGCACGCCCAGCCCCAGCGCGATCAGAAAACCGACGGCGGCCACCTGAAACAACCGGCGGTTGCGGAGCGCGGCGCGGGCCTGGTCCGCGGCGCGGCGTTTCTCCACCTCCGCGATCTGCCGCGCCGTCTCGGCCTCACGGGCTTGTTCTTCGGCGGCGCGGTGCGCGGCTTCGGCGGCCTCGGCGGCGGCGCGGCCGGCCCGAACAAACTCCACCTCCAATTCGCTCAGATCGTCATAGCGGCCGGCCTCCTCCAGCAGCAGGCCGCGCCACAGCGCGTTGGGGTCGCGGTTGAGGCGCAGCCACTGTTCGGCGGCCGTGGTCAGCCGGTGCCGCTGGCGCAGGGTGACGCGCTCGTCGTCCAGCCAGTTGACGAGCGTGGGCCAGTTGCGCACCAGCGCTTCGTGCGCCACTTCCACCTGGGCGTCGGGGCCGGCGCCGGTGAGCCGCACCAGATGCGCGTCGATCAGCTTCTCCAGCACGCGGTCCACGCGGTCGGCGGCGTCCGCGTTCTGATACAGGCTGGCGCGGCGCACGCGGTTGCTGGTGACCTCGGTTCCCTCGCCCGGCCGCACCAGGCGCAGCAGCAGCCGGCGGGCCGTGGTCTGCTCCTCCGGGATCAGGTCGTTATAGAAGTCGTCGGCCACGTGGGCCAGCGCCTGCCGGCCGCCGCCCAGCTCGCGGTACGCCTCCCACGTCACGCGGTTCCGGTCGCGGCGCTCCCACAGCTCCAGGAGGGTGAATTGCAGGAGCGGCAGGGCGGCCGGCTCGCCCAGGATGTCTTGCAGCAAGGCGTCCACCACGCCGTCCTCAAACTTCAAGCCGACGCGTTCGGCCGGCCGGGTGATGGCCTCGCGCAGTTCGGCCGCCGAGAGCGGCGTCACGCGCACGGTGGCGCGCTCAAAGCGCGCCTGGAACTCCGGCAGCCGGCTGATCAGGGCCTCGAAATCGGTCCGCATGGTGATCACCACGCGGTGCGCGCGCGCCGGCTCGTCCACCAGGGCCAGCAGGTTGCTCACGAAGGCGCGCCGCGCCTCGTCATCCGTGCAGAGGGTGAAGACCTCCTCAAACTGATCCACCACCGCCACCACCGGCCGGTCGTGCTGACGGGCAATTTGTTCGGCCAGCCGGCGCGGGTTGGCCCGGAACGCCTCGGCCTCGTCGGCCGGCCGTTGGGCGCCCAGCAGCCGGCCCAGGCTGAAGAGCGGCTGAGGGCCGGGGACGATGATGGGCAGGTAAGCCCAGGTCTGGCTGTTTGGCAGCGCGCCGCGGCGCAAGGCCGGCAGCAGACCCGCGCGCACGGCCGAAGATTTGCCGCTGCCGGACGGGCCGAGCACCGCCAGCAGACGCTCGGCGGCCAGCTTGGCCTGCAGTTCCGCAATCAGGCGCTCGCGGCCAAAAAAGACCTCGCTGCGCGCCTCGCCAAAGGCGTCCAGCCCCAGATACGGGCAGAGCGCGTCATCCAGCGCCGGCGCCAGCGCCGGGTCGAACTCCGCCAAGGTGGCGTCCGGCGGCTCGTAATCCGGGCGGTACAGCCGCGTGCTCCAGTAATCTAGGATGTTCTGCGCTTGCCAGCGCTCGTCTTCGGTGTCGAGCAGCACGCCGGTGACGGCGCCGCGCCGGATGGCCTGCTCAACTTCGGCCAGCAAGTCCGGCGCGTTGCGGGCCTCGCGCTGGCGCCGGAGCAGATCGGCGTGCGCGGCTTTCAGCGCGGCCAGCGACGCAAAGGGTTCCATGGTCGGCTTGGTCATTGGATCAACCTCGTCACGGAGGCCAGGGGCGCGCCCACTTCGCGCAAATGCTCGCACAACTCCCGCAGATCAACATCCACGCGGAAAAACCGCTCGCCGGCGCGCCGGCGATAGGCGCGATACGCCCGCTTCATTTTGGGGGGATTGGCGGCGCTCAGCGCTTCATCCAGCGCGGCGCTGTCTTTGCGCAGGCCGGCCGCCCAGGTGGCCGGGCCGGCGTAGAGCAGGCCGGCCTTGGCTTTGAGGTCCGCCCAGCTCAACTCCAGCTCGGCGGTGTCGCCGCGGTCCACGGCAGAATCCAGCAGGCGCAGCTCTTGGTCAATCAGCTGCCACTGATCATGCTGGCTGACCTGGCGGGTGAGTTCGGCGTCGAGATAGCCCATCGCCTCCACGCCCACCAGGAAGAGGCCCACTTTCTCCGCATCCAGCTTGAGCTCGGTCAGGAAGCCGGCCAGCTGCGTCAGGGCACTCACCAGCGCCGGCAGACGCAGGGCGCGCGCCGCCTGGATCAGGCTGCCGTTGATGCGGGCCGGGTGCTGGTTGAGGACGCGGTTGAGGCGCCAGAGCACCTTGGCGAGCGGTTTGGCGTCGCCGGCGTCCAGCGCCGCGGCCAGGTCGCCTTGGACCGTTTCCAGGTCGGCCAGCCAGGCCGTGTCGGTGGCTGAGACCTTGGCGTGGCTGGCCACCCGGCGCGCCTCGGCCAGGATGCCTTCCAGGGTGAGCTGGGCGTCGGAGAGCTGTTCGCCGGCGGTATCGTCGGCCGGGAAGCGCGCCGCGGACTGCGCGACGCCGTTGTAGCACTGGAATTGCAGCCGGTGCAGCAGATCGTGCAGGAGCTTGTAATCGCCGACGAGGTCGAGCTGCTGGTGGGCGGCCAGAAAATCGGTCTGAAAAGCGGTGGCCGCCGCGCGCGCCTCGGCCGAGTTCTGGAGCAGGTCACTTAAGGCCTCCAGGCCCGCGCCGGCCTGGCCGGGCGCGACCGTGTAGAGGTTGGTGATGTTGGTGATTTTGTCGCCGCCGACGACGTCGCCGCCGATGGTGAGATCGCCCTGCGCCTGGAGCTGGGCGCCGCCGGGCGGGGCCGGCGGGACAGGCTGGGAGTCATCGGGCATAACGCGGTTCCGTGCCGGCCGCGGCGGGCCGGCGGCGCACTTGAGCGACGCGGAAACAGGGTGGTGTTTGGGTGGCCACGGGTTGTGTGGCGGGATTCTAGCACTGTTCAATCCGCGGCCGGCCGCCGCGCGGCGCTATACCATCCGCGCGCTATGACCGAACCCTAACTTGGCGGCCTGAGCTTGACGGGTGGAAGCGGCCCGGCCTATCATGATGAACAGAGGTGCGACATGCTCTCCGACTCTGATCGGCGCTGGGTGTGGCAGTGGGCGCGCGCGGCGGTGGCGGCGGCGGTGGCCGGCCGGCCGGCGCCCGAGGTGGACCCGGCCGCGGTGCCGGCGGCGCTCCGCCAGCCGGCGGCGGCGTTCATCACCCTGCGGCGGGCGGGCGAGCTGCGCGGCTGTATCGGCGGGCTGGAGGCGCGCTGGCCGCTGTATCTG
>JAGOBN010000183.1 GCA_017999235.1 Anaerolineales bacterium
GGGCTCTATCTCAAACACGGCCGGATCCCCGAGGGCGTGGCGATTCTGGAGCGCCTGCGGCCGGCGCACCCGGACGATCTTGACACGCTGGGCTTGCTGGCGGAAGGTTACGAGGCCGGCGGCGACACGGCGGCGGCCCAGCGCGCTTACCAGCACATTCTCGCGCTGCATCCCGGCCAGGCCCGCGCCGCCGCCGCCCTGGCCCGCTTAACGGCCCCGCCGGCGCCGGACTATTCGCAAATCGCCCAGATCGTGCGCCACATGGCGGAGACCGGCGCCGGCACGGACGCGTGCCTGGAATTGGGCTGTCTGCCGATGCGCGTGCATTTTTATTCGCCCGTGCCGGACATCAAAGACCTCGAACGCCGCCGGATTTGGGAGCGCCGCAGCCCGCTGGCCGGCATCGACTTTCGGAGCGCCGCGCAGCTGACCTTGCTGGCCGAGCTGGGACGCCAGTTTGGGCACGAATGCGCGTGGCCCACCGCGCCCACCCGCCAGCCGCACCAATTCCATCTGAACAACGGCAGCTTTAGTTACGGGTGCGCGGCCAGTCTGCACACCCTGCTCCGCCAACACCGTCCCGGCCGCGTCATTGAAATCGGCTCCGGCAATTCGTCGCTGGTGATTTCGGCCGCGCTCCAAATGAACGGGCGCGCCGGCGCGCCGGCCGACTACACCGTTATCGACCCTTACCCGGCGCCGGCGGTGGCGGCCGGGCTGCCCGGGCTGACGCGCCTGCTGCCGCAGCCCGTGGAAACCACGGATGTGGAACTCTTCGACGCCCTGGAAGCCGACGATGTGCTGTTCATCGATTCCGGGCACACCGTCAAAACCGGCGGCGATGTCAACTTTTTGATCCTCGACATCCTGCCGCGCCTAAAACCCGGGGTGCTCATCCACTTCCACGATATCAGCCTGCCGTACGAGTATTCGAAAACTTACGCGACTAATCCGAGCTTTCGCGTGTTCTGGACCGAGGCATATCTGCTCCAGGCGTTCTTGGCCTGCAACCACCAGTTTGAGATTCTGCTGGCGCTCGGCTATTTGATGACCGAGCACCTGGCCGAATTCCGCGCGGCCTTCCCGCATTTTGATCCAGCGCGCAGCCCCGCCAACAGCGGCAGTTTCTGGATCCGGCGCACCGCCTGAACATCCGCCGACTCCCCAGCCGGCCCCCGCGTGGCCGGCCCCTCCCCCCGGCCGGCCGGCTCTTCACCACCGGTTTATGGTGGATTTAGCGGCGATTTACTGACCCTTCACGGCCCGCGGCGTACAGTAAACGTCGGGCCGGCCGGCGGCGTTTGCCGCCCACGGACACTCCCTGGCTCAAAAGAGACCTCATGGCCACTTCCGCATTCGATACGCTCCTCGTTCAAGCCGATGACGCCGCGCGCCAGGGTCACTGGTCCGCGGCGCTGACCGCCCTGCAGCAAGCGTCTCAGCTGGAGCCGGACCACACCGGCGCCCTGACCGGGCTGGGGACGTGTTTGATCCAACTCGACCGGCCGGCCGAGGCGGTGGCGGCGCTCCAAAAGGTGACCCGGCTCGCGCCGTTGACGGCCGAGGCGCACAACAATCTCGGCGTGGTATACACCTGCGTGGGCCAGCCGGCCGAAGCCGAAGCGGCCTTCCGGCGCGCCCTGGAGTGTGATCAGGAGCATGTGCCGGCCTGGAAAAACCTGGCGATGTTGTGTCTCCGGCTGGAACGGCTGGACGAGGGTGTGCCGATCCTGGCCTCCTTGGTGAAGTCCCACCCCGACGATGCCGAAGCTTTGGGGTTGCTGGCGGAATGCTATGAAATCGGCGACGATCCGGCCTCGGCGCTTTTTCTATATCAACGCGCCCTGGCCCTGCAGCCCGCCGACGCCCGGGCGCAAGCGGCCCTCGCCCGTCTGGCGCCCAAGCCGGCGCCGGTTGACCGCATCGCCAAACCCGAGCATGCCAAAAAACTGGCGGCGTTGAAGAACCTCAAACGCAACGGCCATGCCCCGGCCGCGCCCGCGTCAGCGCCGGTAACGGCGGCGCCGGCGCCGATGCCGGCGGAAGTCAGCCGCCCGGCCGCCATCGCCTTTTACGGCACGGGCGATTTCTCCGACGGCGTGCGCTTCGCCGGCCCCGGCCGTGCCCTGGCGGAGATGGGCCACCGCATCAAGGTGACGCGGCTGCCTGAAGCGGCTGATGTGGAGACCTACGACCTCCTGGTCTTCTCCCGGCCGCACGCCGCCCCGGAGTTGGTGGAGGCTTTAGAGCGCGCCATCACCGCCGGCAAACGTTACATCATCGACCTGGACGACGACTATCAGCAGCTGCCGCCGGAGCATCCGGCCTACGCCACAGCCGGCCCCGGCAATCCGGCCGGCCTCAAGCTGCTGGAAGCCGCCATCCGGCGGGCCGCGGCGCTGGTCGTGGCCACCCCCGGTCTCGCCGAACGTTACGGCGCCTGGGCCAAGCGCGTCGTCGTCATCCCGGATGGCTGGGATACGGCCAACCCGCTGTGGACCAAACCGGCCCTGCCGCGCGCGACCTTGAATGTCGGCTGGGTCAATACCAGCGGCCGGCGCGAGGATCTCAGCCTCATCCGGCCTGAGCTTCTGCGGCTGGCGCGCGAATTCCCCCAGGTGCAGTTGGTCCTGGCCGGCGATTACCAGGCCGACGGTCTCTTCACGGCGCTGCCCGACCAGCGGCGGCTGGTGGTACCGGTGGGCGCCTTTGAGGATTACCCCTACGTGCTGGCGCATCTTGATATTCTGGCCGCGCCCCTGCGTGAGACCGCCTACAACCAGGCCCGCTCCGACCGGACGCTGATGGAGGCCGGCGCGCGGGGCCTGCCGTGGGTGGCCAGCGCCTCGCCGGCGTATAAAGCCTGGGGCGCCGGAGGCCTGCTGGTGGAAAAATCGGGGGATTGGTATGCCGCCCTGAAGCGGCTGGTGGCCGACGCCGGCCTGCGGCGTGAATTGAGCGCGGCCGGCCAGGCCAAGGCGGTGGAGCGCGAAAGCCCGCGTCTGGCGGCCCGGTGGCGCGAAGTGTAAGCGGCCGGCTTCCCCGCGTGATCCGTCCTGCAACGGGGCGGCTGACAGCTCGGTCAGCCGCCCCGTTTGTTTTACCGCTTCATCGAGCGGCGCCGTTATCGGAGTGCGGCGGCCAAACTGAAGCTCTTTACGACCCGTTTATCCATGATTAAGAACACCTTTACTGACGTTTATGGCCCGCCCGCCTAAAGTGAGCCTTGGAAAGCCGCCTGGTATGCGGCTTGCATATCATCATTCAGGGCAAGCAGTTCGATTTATGAAAACAATCGTCACAGGCGGCGCGGGGTTCATCGGCAGTCACCTGGTGGAAGGGCTCTTAGCCGCCGGCCATCAGGTCCTGGTCCTGGACAACTTCGCCACTGGCCGGCCGCAGAATTTGGCGCCCCTCGCCCAGCATCCCCGCCTCACCGTACAGGCGGCCGATGTGACGGCGAGCGCCGCGATCCGCCCGCTGTTTGCGGGCGTCGATTGGGTCTTTCACCTGGCGGCGCTGGCCGACATCGTCCCCTCGATGCAGCGGCCCCTGGATTACCACCGCGCCAACGTGGACGGCACGGCCAGCGTGGTGGAATGCGCGCGGTTGGCCGGCGTGAAGAGGTTCGTTTACGCGGCCTCGTCCTCGTGCTATGGCATCCCCGACGTTTACCCGACCCCGGAAACCGCGCCCATCCGCCCGCAATATCCTTATGCGCTCACCAAGAATCTGGGCGAGCAGATTGTCCTGCATTGGGCGCAGGTCTATCACCTGCCGGCGGTGGCGCTGCGGCTGTTCAACGTCTATGGCCCGCGCGCGCGGACGGCCGGCACCTATGGCGCCGTCTTCGGTGTTTTTCTGGCCCAGAAACTGGCCGGGCAGCCCTTCACCGTGGTGGGGGATGGCACGCAGACCCGCGATTTTACGTATGTGAGCGACGTGGCGCAGGCATTCCTGGCCGCCGCCGCCAGCTCCGTGACGGGCGAGGTTTTCAACGTCGGCTCCGGCCAGACGTACAGCGTCAATCGGCTGGTGGAACTCCTGGGCGGCCCGGTCACGTATATCCCCAAGCGGCCGGGCGAGCCGGATTGCACCTTTGCCGATACCGCCAAGCTCCGGCGCCAGCTGGGGTGGCAGGCACGCGTCCCGCTGGAACAGGGCGTCCAGCTGATGCTCGAGCACATCGACTACTGGCGGGAAGCGCCGGTCTGGACCCCGGACACCATTGCCCAGGCCACCCAAGCCTGGTTCGCCCATCTGGGAGCCCCGCACTCGTGACCGCGCACAACCCCAAGATCCGCACCCTCGACGACCTGGCCGTCCAATTGGACGCCGTCAAAGCGGCCGGCCAGCGCGTCGTGCTCGCGCACGGCGTGTTTGATTTGCTGCACATGGGCCACATCCGGCATCTGGAACAGGCCAAGTGCATGGGCGATGTCCTGGTGGTGACCCTGACCCAGGACCAATTTGTCAACAAAGGCCCGCATCGGCCGGCCTTCTCCCAGGACCTGCGCGCCGAAGCGCTGGCCGCCTTGCAGATGGTGGACTTTGTGGCCGTCAACCGCTGGCCGCAGGCGGCGGAAACCATCCGGCTGCTCAAACCCAATATCTACGTCAAAGGCCAGGAATACCGGCAGGCCGAGCTCGACATCACCGGCGGCATCACGCCGGAGGCCGAAGCCGTGCAGGCGGTGGGCGGCGAAATCCGCTTCACCGAAGACATCGTCTTCAGCTCCTCGCATCTGCTCAACCGGTTTTTCTCGCCGTTCGACGCGGAAACGGAACAGTACCTGGAATGCTTCCAGAAAGCGCATTCCAGCGCGGAGGTCATCGCCTGGCTGGAAAAAGCCGCCGCCCTGCGCCCGGTGGTGGTGGGGGAGGCGATTATCGACGAGTATGTGTTTTGCGACGCGATTGGCAAATCCACCAAAGACCCGGTGCTGGCCGTCTTGCAGCAGGAGGTCGAGGCCTACGTGGGCGGCAGCCTGGCGGTAGCCAACCACCTGGCCGGCCTGTGCGACTCGGTGACGCTGATCACGCAATTGGGCGATCAGGACCGCGCGGAGGCGTTTGTGCGCCAGCACATGCGCCCGAACGTGCACGGCACGTACCTGACCAAGACCGGCTCGCCCACCATCCACAAACGCCGCATCGTCGAGCGCTATACCAGCAACAAACTGCTCGAACTGTACGTGATGAACGACCGGGTCACCACCGGCGCCGACGCGCAGGCGCTGGTCCAGGCCCTGGCCGCCGACGCGGCACGCAGCGAACTGCTGCTGGTGACCGATTACGGCCACGGGATGCTGATGCCGGAGGCCATCGCCCGGCTGTGGGACGCGCGCTTCCTGGCCGTCAACGCCCAATCCAACGCCGGCAACCGCGGGTTCAATCCGATCTCCAAATACCGGCGGGCGGACTACGTGTGTCTGGCCAATCACGAAGTGGATATTGAGACCCGCCAGCGGGGCGGCAACGAGTACGACCAGGTGCGCGAGCTGGCGCAGCATGTGGCCTGTCCACGCTTCACGGTCACCCGCGGCAAGCGCGGCACCCTGCACTATGACACGGTCGACGGCTTCTGCGAGGCGCCGGCGCTGGCCACGCGCGTGGTGGACCGGGTGGGCGCCGGCGATGCGGTCTTTGCCCTGACCTCGCTGCTGCTGCGGCTGGGCGCGCCGTGGGACATCGTGGCCTTCCTGGGCAATGTGGCCGGCGCGCAGGCCGTGGCCGAACTGGGCAATCGCTCCGCGCTCGACCGGCTGGCGCTCAGCCGGCACGTGATTGCGCTCTTGAAATAAGCCGAGGCACGCATGACTTCTCAACCCACCGTTCTGGTTACCGGGGGCGCCGGCTATGTCGGCGCGGTCCTGGTGCCGCAGCTGCTGCAGGCCGGCTACCGGGTCAAGGTTCTCGACCTATACATGTACGGCGCCGACGTCCTGGCCGGCGTCCAGGATCACCCCGGGCTGACGCAGATCCAGGGCGATCTGCGCGATCAAGCCCTGCTGAAACGCGTGCTGCCGGGCGCCGACGCGGTCATCCATCTGGCCTGCGTCTCCAACGACCCCAGCTTTGAATTGAACCCCGCGCTCGGCAAGTCGATCAACTACGACGCCTTCGAGCCGCTGGTGGATATCGCCCGCGACAGCGGCGTGCGCCGGTTTATCTATGCCTCATCGTCCAGCGTCTACGGCATCAAGCCGGAGCCGGAGGTCACCGAGGCGATGGCGCTGGAGCCGCTGACGGACTACTCCAAGTACAAGGCGCTGTGCGAGGAGGTGCTGCTGCGCAAGCGCGCTCCGGGCTTTACCACGCTGATCCTGCGGCCGGCCACGGTCTGCGGCTACTCGCCGCGCCTGCGGCTGGACCTGACCGTCAACATCCTGACCCATCATGCCGTGCTCAACCGCGTCATCAAAGTCTTTGGCGGCGAGCAGATGCGCCCCAACATCCACATCGCCGACATGGTGGCCGCCTATCGGCAAGCCCTGCAATGGCCGGCCGCCGTCATCGACGGCCAGATTTACAACGTCGGCTATCACAACCACCGCGTGCGCGAGATCGCCGGCCTGGTGCGCGATGTGGTGGGCGCGGATGTCCGCATCGAAGTGACCCCCACCAACGACAACCGCTCCTACCATGTCTCGTCGGCCAAGATCAAACGCGAGCTAGGCTTTGAAGCCCGGCACACGATCGCCGATGCCGCGCGGGAGTTGGCGGCGGCCTTTAGCCAAGGCCAGATCCCGAACTCCATGACCGACGATCGGTATTACAACGTCAAACGCATGCAGGCGCTGGCCCTGCAATAACCCACCCGCCAGGCCGCGCCCAAACATGCCATGCTGACTTCTAACGACCCCGGAGAGACCTGGACCGCGGCGGCCCGCCAGATTCGCGGGCACGTGGTGGCCATGTCCCACCGCACCGGCGCGCCGCATCTCGGCTCAGCGCTGTCGTGCGTGGAGATCCTGGTGGCGGCCTATTGGGGCGGATTGCACCTCGACCCGGCCCACCCCGCCGCGCCGGAGCGCGATCGGTTTATCCTCAGCAAAGGCCACGCGGCCGCCGCCCTGTATGCCGCCCTGGCCGTGCGCGGCTTCTTTCCGCTGGCATGGCTGGACACCTATGCCGAAGCGGGGAGCCGCTTGCCCGAACACCCCGCGCCGTATTGCGTGCCCGGGCTGGAGGCGGCCACCGGCTCGCTCGGGCACGGCTTATCGCTGGGCGTGGGCATGGCGCTGGCGGCGCGCGTCCAACGCCGCCGCTATCGCGTCCTGGCGCTTTTGAGCGACGGCGAGTGCAATGAAGGCTCGGTGTGGGAGGCGGCCATGTTCGCCGGCGCCCAGCGGCTGGACCAGCTGGCCGTGGTCATCGACTTCAACAAATGGCAGGCCACCGGGCGCAGCCGGGAAGTGATGGCCCTGGACCCGTTGGCCGACAAGTGGACGGCGTTTGGCTGGAGTGCCTGTGAGGTGGACGGCCATGACCTGCCG
>JAGOBN010000184.1 GCA_017999235.1 Anaerolineales bacterium
CGCCTTGATGGTGGCGGCGCTGGCCTGCGGGCCGGCCACCCCCACCGCCGCGCCCGCCCCCACGGATACCACCGCCCCTAAACCCACCAAGACCTTGCCGGCTCCCACGGCGGTGCCTGAGCCGTCCGGCGGCATTACCAGCTTCCGGGATGTTGAGCAGGCCACCGTCCAGATCGTGGCCCAGGGCACGTTCCGCGATCCCGAAGTCGGCCTGCAGGTTAACGCGGCCGGCGCCGGCTCCGGCTTTCTGATCAGCTCCGACGGCCTGGCGGTCACCAACAACCACGTGGTCACCGGCGCCGCGCGCCTGAAGGTCTATCTGGAAGGCCAGGAGTACCGCGCTAAGCTCCTGGGCGCCTCCGAATGCTGGGACCTGGCGGTGATCCAGCTGGAAGGTGAGAACTTCCCGTACCTGGAACTATACACGGGCGACGTGGACACCGGCCTGGACGTGTACGCGGCCGGTTTCCCGCTGGGTGATCCCGAATTCACGCTCACCAAGGGCATCGTCTCCAAGGCGCGCGCGGATGGTGAATCCAGCTGGGCGTCGGTGGACAGCGTTATCGAGCACGACGCCACCATCAACCCCGGCAACAGCGGCGGCCCGCTGGTGACCGCCGACGGCCAGTTGGTGGGCATCAACTACGCCGGCAGCTCCAGCACCAACCAGTATTACGCCATCAAGGCCCAGGACGCCGAGCGCGTCATCAATGACCTGATCGACAGCAATGACGTCGACTCGATCGGCATCAACGGCCAGGCCATCGTCTGGAACGACGGCCAAAATTCCGGCATCTGGGTGTCGTCGGTCAAGTCCGGGTCGCCGGCCGATAACTCCGGAGTGATGGCCGGCGATATCCTCACCACCATGGAAGGCCTGTCGCTGGCCAGCCAGGGCACCCTGACGGAATACTGCGATATCATCCGCAGCCATCAGTCCGCCGATGTGCTGTCCATCGAAGTGCTGCGCTTTGACTCGCAGGAGTATCTGGCCGGCCAGTTGAACGGCCGCATGCTGGAAGTCTCATATTCCTTCGCCAATGAGCTGGGCGGCGATGTGTCCGGCAACACTGGCAGCAGCACCGCGGGCGACTATACTGGCTACACGGAAGTCCGGGATGACTCGGGCGCCATCAAGGTGGAAGTCCCCAACGAGTGGGTGGAAATCGACGGCCAGGCCCTGGATTTCAGCGGCATCTCCTGGGTGGCGGTGCAGGCCTCCAACGATCTGGCCGGTTTCTCGGCCGACTACACCGCGCCGGGCGTGATGTTCGCGGTCTCGCGCGATATCGCCCAGGTGGGCGGGTATATCCAGATGTTGGACGGGCTGAAGAGCGCCTTCAGCGAAGACTGCACCTATGACAGCCGCAACGACTACGCCGACTCGGCCTATGAAGGCCAGTACGATGTCTTCACCAATTGCAGCGGCACGGATAACGTCTTTATCGTGCTTTCGGCCCGGCCGATCGAAAACCAGACGGACTTCCTGCTGTTCGTGCTGGTCAATATCCTCACCGATCAGGATCTGAACGCGCTCGACCAGATCCTGAATACCTTCGACGTCGTCGGCGCGCTGCCGTAAAGCCGCCTGCGCCGGTCCACCACCAGGGCGCCCGGTCAGCATGACCGGGCGCCCTGTTTTGTTTAGGGCGCGCGCCGGAACTTTAAGCCTCCGCGCTTGTGGCCCATCCCAAACCTTGTTAGAATTTGACGTCATGGTCATTTTGACGCGGCTAGGTGTGCGTGTCCATCCGCCGGGCGGCGCTGGAGCTCCCACGGCGGGTTTTTTTCGCCCCGATCATGATCCGCCTGCGCGGTAGGTTCACCTCTGGGTTGGTTAACCCCCGGAATGTTCATCCGACTGACTTCAGCCCGCTGTCGAGGAGTGTGACCCATGACCGCCCTTAATCCGTTCCCCCGCAACCGCCGCGCGGCGGCCTTCGCCGACGTGCCGGATGAGAAATGGTTCGATTGGCGCTGGCAGATGTCGAACCGGCTCAACACCGTCGGCGAGCTGGCGCGCGCGCTGGATCTGACCGAGAGTGAACGCCAGGCGTTGGAGGCCAAAGACCTCTTCCGCGTGGATATCACCCCGTATTTCGCGTCGCTGATCGACCCCCACGACCCGCACGACCCGATCCGCCAGCAGGTGATCCCCACCGCCCGCGAGCTGGCGCCGTTCACATCCATGATGGAAGACTCGCTGGCCGAGGACCGCCATTCGCCGGTGCCGGGGCTGGTGCATCGTTACCCGGACCGCGTGCTGATGCTGGTCACCACGCAGTGCGCGTCCTACTGCCGCTACTGCACCCGGTCGCGCATTGTGGGCGACCCGACGCAGACGTTCTCGCGCAAGGACTTTGAGGCCCAGATCGCGTATCTGGAGCGCACGCCGCAGGTGCGGGATGTGCTGCTCTCCGGCGGCGACCCGCTGGTGCTGGCGCCCAAACTGCTGGACGAAATCCTGGGCCGGCTGCGCGCCATCCCGCACATCGAGATCCTGCGGATTGGCTCGCGGGTGCCGGTTTTTCTGCCGATGCGCGTCACGGCCGAGCTGTGTGAGACGCTGCAGAAGTACCATCCGCTGTGGCTCAACATCCACGTCAACCACCCGAGCGAAATCTCCGGCGAGCTGGCGGACGCCTGCGACCGGCTGACGCGCGCCGGCGTGCCGCTCGGCAACCAGAGCGTGCTGCTGGCCGGCGTCAACGACTCGGTCCACATCCAGCGCCAATTGGTCCACAGTCTGGTGCGGATGCGCGTACGCCCGTATTACCTGTACCAGTGCGATCTGGTCCACGGCGCCGGCCACTTCCGCACCACGGTGGCCAAGGGCATCGAGATCATTGAGGGCCTGCGCGGCCACACCTCCGGCTACGCCGTGCCGCACTACATCGTGGACGCCCCCGGCGGCGGCGGTAAGATCCCGGTGATGCCCAACTATGTGATCTCGCAGGCGCCGGGCAAGGTGGTCTTCCGCAACTACGAAGGCTTCATCACCACCTATACGGAGCCGGAAGACTACAACCCGCACGCGGTGGCGCCGCTGGAGGAGAAGGTGCTGCGCCGGCCGGAGCCCGGCCAGGCCGGCGTGCTGGGGCTGTTGCAGGGCGAGGACCTGTTTATCAAGCCGGCCCAGTTCGACGAGGTGCATACCCGCGGCGGCGGCATGCACCGCCTGAAAGCCGACGAGACCAAATGGCAGCCGCTGGGCATCGGCCACGCCCCGGATTTGATCGAGGGCGCGGCCGGCTCCGAGCCGCCGCAACTGACCGGGGGCGACGCGGCCTCTGTGATCAATGGAGAATGAGCTAGTGGCTACTGCGGAACTGTCCGACTCGTCAAGCCTCCCGGGCCTGTCCCTCCCCGCCGCGCGGCGCGGGGAGGGGGGCCGGCCCCTGCGCGTCGCCGTCCTCTACAACCTCAAAGAGAACGCGCCCAGCCTGAATGGCGGCGCCCCCTCGGACGCCCTGGCCGAACTCGACTCGATGACCAACGTCCAGGATTACTGCGCGGCCATCCGCCAGCTGGGCCATACGGTGGTGGCGCTGGAAGGCAACGCCGACCTGCCGCGGCGTCTGGCCGAGCATCCGGTTGATCTGTGCTTTAACACCTGCGAAGGCTTCCGCGGCGATTCGCGCGAAGCCCAGGTGCCGGCGCTGCTGGAGATGATGGGCGTGCCGTATACGGCCAGCCGGGTGCTGGCGCTGGCCATCACGCTGGACAAGGCCATGACCAAGCGGGTCCTGCACTACTATGGCCTGCCCACGCCGGCTTTTCAGGAGTTCTGGGCGCCGGATCAGCCGCTGGAGCCGCGCCTGCGTCAGCGCCTGGAAGCCGGCCGGCCGCTGTTCGTCAAACCCAACCGCGAGGGCAGCGGCATTGGCATTCAGGGCGATTCGCTGGTGCGGAACGAGGCCGAGCTGCGCGCCCGCGTCGGCTACCGGCTCACGGCCTACCACGAATCGGTGCTGGTGGAAGAGTATGTGGAAGGCCGGGATGTCACCTGCGGCCTGGTCGGCAACGTGCGCGTAGACGGCACGCCCGAGCCGGGCCTGCACTTCTTTCCGATCTCGGAAGTGGACTACTCGGTCTATCCGCCGGGGACCGAGCCCTTTTACTCTTACAAGCTCAAGGTCGATCTGGCGGACAGCTACCACTGCTTCTGCCCGGCCCCGCTCTCGGACGCGCTCACGGCCGAGGTGCGCCGGCTGACGCTGGAAACCTTCCGGGCGTGCGGGTGTCTGGATGTGGCCCGGGTGGATTTTCGGCTGGATCTCAACAACCAGCTGCAGCCCATGATCCTGGAGATCAACGCCCTGCCGGGCCTGACCTCCATCAGCGATCTGACGTTGTGCGCCCAGGCCGAGGGCTGGTCGCATTATCAGATGCTGCAGGCCGTGTTCAACGCCGCGGTCCAGCGGCTGCAATTAGCGCGGGTGCTGGCGCCGGCCGCCTGACGGCCGCGCGCGGGAGAGGCGCTCATGTCCAAGCTCAAAGTCGCCGTCCTGGCCAACCTCAAGACGAACGCGCCCAAATTCCCGGGCATGGCCGAGGACCACTGGGACGATCTCGACTCCGAATCCACGATCGAGGCGCTGCACGCCGCCCTGCGCGCCGGCGGCCACGAGACGGCGTTCTTTGAGGGCGATGCGGAGCTGCAGGGCCGGCTGTTGAGCTACCAGCCCGATATCTGTTTCAATATTTGCGAGGGGCATTTCGGCGACGGGCGCGAGGCGCAGGTGCCGGCCCTGCTGGAGATGCTGCGCCTGCCGTACACCGGCTCGCGCGTGATGACCCTGGCGCTGGCGCTGGACAAGCCCATGACCAAGCGCGTGCTGATGTGGCACGATCTGCCGACGCCGGCCTTCCAGTCCTTTGACAACCCGGATGAGCCGCTGGACGACGACATGCTCTTCCCGCTCTTCGTCAAGCCCTCGCGCGAGGGCACGGGCATGGGCGTCAGCGGCAAGAGCATCGTCAACGACGAGGCCGAGCTGCGCGAACAGGTGGACTTCATCGTCCGCAAATACAAGCAGACGGCGCTGGTGGAGCGCTACATCGCCGGCCGCGAGGTGACGGTGGGCCTAGTGGGCAACATCGGCGGCGTGGCCTCGCGCCGCCTGCCGCAGCGCTACTATGTGACGCGCACCGTGGATTATTCCGAGGCCGGCCTGGCCGCGCTGCGCGCCGGCGGCATCACCTTCCTGCCGCCGATGGAAGTGAATCTGGAGCCGTACAAAGACACGGACACGGTGTATTCCAACCGCCTGAAGACCGATCTGGCCGACGAGCTGGAATACCTCTGCCCGGCGCCGCTCAAGCGCGAACAGGTCCAGCAGCTCAACTGGCTCACCGCCGCGGTCTTCCGCGTGCTGGGCTGCTACGATGTCTCCCGCGTGGATTTCCGGCTGGACGCCAACGACAACTTCAAGCCCTACGTGCTGGAGATCAACCCCTTGCCCGGCCTGATGCCCGGCATCAGCGATCTGGTGATCGAGGCCGCCGCCATGGGCATCAGCCACGCCGAACTGGTGAACATGATCCTGGATGCCGCCATCGAGCGCCACGGCCTGCGCTCCCGCCGCTTTATCTCCCCGGCCGCCTGACGGGCCGAGCATCCGGTCACCGTGTCGTCTTATCTGTCACCGCCTCGCTGGCCGCCGACCTCCCCGCCATCCTCGCCGCCGCGCAAAGTGTGGAAGTCTTTAATTCGGAGGAAGTTAACACCGTGCAGGAGCTCTTCGAGGGCTACCTGCGCGACCCGCGCGCCAGCGGCTACAACTTCCTCAGCTGCAAGGCCGGCGCGGAACTGCTGGGCTTCGCGTGCTGGGGGCCAACGGCGCTCTCGGCCGGCGCCACTGATTTGTATTGGATCTGCACCGCGCGCGCGGCCCAGGGGCGGGGCGTGGCGGCGGCCTTGTTCCAAGCGGTGGAAGCGGCGGTGCGCGCCTTGGGGCGCTGGCTGATCGTCATCTGGACCAGCAGCCGGCCGGATTACGCGCCGGCGCGCCGCTTCTATCTGCGCGCGGGCTGTGAGCTGCAAACACAGATTGTGGATTTCTATGACCGCGGCGAAGACCTGTGTGTCTTCGTGCGCCGCCTGTAGCGGCCGCCCGACTCGGTGAACTTACACAAGCCGTCCCCGCCCGGTTTTGTCCCTTTTGTCTACTAACCGTAAAACTTTAAGGTTAATAGTCCAATTTTAAGACTAGACATATTGACGCCAACTTTGCTTATGGTAGGATGCGTTTCAGGATTGTTGACCGCACTTTTGGCGGTAATAGACATAGGATGACCTACATGTGGCATGTGGGTGTCAGGTGAGAAGGAAAACATGGCTCTAAAAGTAAAAACCCCGCGGGCGCTGCCCAATGTTCAACCGCCGTCGTTTAAGGCGGTCATCCTGTACAGCATTATGAGCGATTGGACCCAGGATGACACGTTGCTGTCCGATGAGTGCATTACCCGCATGAAACGCGGGTTGAGCGTGGTCGGCGTGGAAGCGACCCCGGTGGCGATCCGGCGGGAGCTGAATGGCGCCCTCCAGCATTTTGACCCGCGGGAGTACGTGGTCTTCAACTGGGCGGAAGGCCTGGACGGCTCTCCCAACGCCTACGACGCCGTGCCGCCCATGCTGGAGCAGCTGGGCTATGCCTATACCGGCGCCGATGCCTGGTCCCTGAGCGCCAGCTTGGATAAAGGCTTCACCAAGAAGCTGCTGCTGGACGCCAAGATCCCCACGCCGGTCTCCAAGGTGTATGACCGCGCCGTGCTGAATGGCTGGCGCCGCTACCCGGCCCTGGTCAAGCCGGCCACCGAGCATTGCTCCTTCGGCATCACGCGGGAAGCGGTGGTGGATAACCCGCAGCAATTGAAGGAGCGCATCCAGTATGTGATTGACACCTGGAAATGCCCGGCGCTGGTGGAAGACTTCATCGACGGCACCGAGTTCAATGTCTCGGTCTGGGGCAACGGCGACGAAGCCCAGGTGCTGCCGATCAGCGCCATGGACTATTCCGCCTTCGCGGACTACCACGACCGGCTGTGCACGTTCGACGCCAAATGGAACCCCGAATCGGAAGCGTATCGCCTGACCGCCGTGCAATGCCCGGCCGCGCTGGATAAGACGCTCAAGCGCCGGATTGAGCGCGTGGCGCTGGCCACCTACAAAGCGCTGCGCCTGCGCGATTACGGCCGGGTGGATATGCGCGTCCGCAACGGCGTGCCGTACGTGCTGGATGTCAACGCCAACCCCGATATCACCATGGAGGGCGGTTTTGCGCGGTCGGCGCGCGCCGCCGGCTATGATTACGGGCAGATGACGGCCCGCATCCTGGGCCTGGCCGCCCGCCGCATGCCGGCGTTCGCCTGAGCGCGGCCCGCTTTCCAAATCAAAAGGCCGGCTCTTCGCGAGCCGGCCTTTTTGATTCGCTTATGCGGCGGCCCGGCCTAATCCGCGGCGGCCGCCAGCTGCGCCTCTTGCGC
>JAGOBN010000185.1 GCA_017999235.1 Anaerolineales bacterium
GTGACCGCGTTCAACGTCACCACCCCAAACCAGGTGTTGCCGGGCTTCAGCGCCAGCGGCTGGCCGGCGCTATCCACCAGGCGCAGGCGCATCCCGGTGGTCTGATCCCGCACCCAGCGCGCTTCCAACATGACGCCGTCGCGGTACAGGCGCGCCGGCCCGCTGGTCCAGAGTTGAATTTCCACCCCGCAGTTGCCGCCGTCACGGAAATCTTCCGGCACAAAGTTGTTGACGTGGTTGGCCTGCAGCAGGACCACGTTGGCGGCCGTGATGGGCAGGTTGGTCAGCGCATCCATGTGCGTGATCAGCTCGCCGCCCGGCTCTTTCTCCTGCCAGCGCGTATATCGGCCGCTGGCCGGGTTATAGCGCCAGGCCACCTGGGAAGCCGCCGAGTAGCGGATGGTCAGCTCCGTCACGGCCTGGCCGCCGGCCGGCGCGGCGGCGTTGAAAGCCAAACCCCGCAAATCCGCGCGCCCGGTCCCGGCCGTGGTCTTGGTGGCCAGCACCTGCCGGACGGACTCTGTGTTGGCGAACAGCGTGTTGGTATCGTCCGGGGTCTCGCGGCACAGCGGCGGGCAGTTGTAGGCGCTCTCCTCGGAGACCAGCCGCCAGATATTCGCCCCGCCGAACCACTCGGCGCGCCGCAGCTTGTCCATGGTGCCAAAGCTGGAGCCGGAGGTCACCAGCACGGCCTGGAACATCGGGCTGAGTTCCGCGTCAATGAAGCGCGCGGAGCGGATGGAGCCAACCTTGGCCGCGTCCTGGCCCAGAAAGACGGCGGTAAAGCGCGTCAGGCCGGCCTCCGCCAAATGCTCAAAGACCAGATCCGCCACGGAGAGCCCAAACTGCGGCCGGGCGCTGAGGGGGAAGTTGGTGATCTTCACCGCCACCGGGATGCGGTCGAAGGCCGCCGGGGCGCCGGTCTGCCCGGTGAGGGGATTGACGTCCGCCGGATAGGTGTCGGGGCCGACCTGCGGCACGGCGGAAGGCGCCGGCGTGGCGGAGGGGGCCAGCGTGGCGGCCGGCGCCTGCCGGGTGATGCCGGGCTGGGGCAGGCCCGGGGTGGCGGTCGCGGCGGCGGGCGACGCCGGGGTGAGGATGGCCGGCGGCGGCAAGGTCGGCGCCGCCGTGGGACCCGCGCACGCCACCAGTAATCCCGTCAGGGCCGCCCACTGGCCGCCCACTCGCGCCCAACGCCATAACTGCTTCATGCGGCCTACCTCCCGGTACTAAATGCCGGGGAATGCGCCCGGCGCGGCGGCCGATTCTATCATAATGTCCGCGCGTAATCGGATTCAAGCGCGTTTGTTTGACGCTCCCCTCCCTTGACTGTATAATCGCGCACGTTGTCGGGCCGCCAACTTGGCGCCCCATCGCCGAGGTCCGGATGCCACTCAAGGGCAATCTGCGCGATTTTTCCACGACCAATCTGCTGAATCTGATCAACCTGGCGAAGAAAACCGGCACCCTGCTGATCGAAGGGCCCGGTCAAGGCGCCCAGATGTCGTTTCGCAACGGCAAGTTGATCTACGCCGCCATGGGCCATGAAGACGGCAACCTGGCCGCCATCCTGCGTAAAAGCGGCAAGCTGAGCGACGAGCAGGTCAAGGCGCTGCGCGCGCGCGCCGCAACGGCCACCGACAAGGAATTGGGGCTGCTGCTGATCAACGCCGGCTATGTCAACCAGGGTGACATCGTCAACAGCCTCCGCAGCCACATGCTGGAGGTGGTTTACCGCCTCTTCACCTGGGTCGAGGGTCTGTTCCGGTTTGAGTCAACCGTCATGCCGGGCGAAGACAAGATCACGGTGCCGATGGAGCTGGAGAACATCATCATCGAAGGCTCGCGGCGCATGCAGGAGTGGGCGCACCTGGCCGAGGAGCTGCCCAACCTGGACATGGCCCTCAAGTTCACGGATCGGCCGACGGCCAACATCCGCAACATGAACTTGAGCGTGGAAGAGTGGAAGGTGGTGTCCTACATCAACCCCAAGAATTCCATGCGCGCCATCGCCCGCGCCAACACCCTGAGCGAGCTGGAAATCCGGCGCATTGTCTACGGGCTGCTGCAGGCCGGACTGGTGGAGATTGTGCGGCCGGAGGGCGCGCCGCCGCCCCGCCCGCCGGTGTCCACCCGCCCCGGCGGCCGGCCCGTTCAGCCGCCCGATCCTAAACAGCAGGTCAGCGTCGTCAACAAGCTGATCGCGCGCATCCGTTCGCTCTAGCGCCGGCCGGAGACCCCTACCCATGCAAGCCGTCAAGATGGTCGTCACCGGGCCTTTCAACTCTGGCAAGACCCAATTCATTCAAGCCATCAGCGAGATTGACGTCGTCTCGACCGAGCGCAAGATCTCCTCCGACGCCGAGAAGGTCAAGGACAACACCACCGTGGCCATGGACTTTGGCCGCATTACGGTGGACGACGAGCTAATCCTGTACCTGTTCGGGACGCCCGGCCAGAAGCGCTTTGACTTCATGTGGGAGATCTTGTCCGAGGGGATGCTGGGCTTTGTGGTGATGGTGGACAGCACCCGGCCGGAGACCTTCCGGGAAGCCAAGAGCATCCTGGAGACTTTCCGCGCCTACGCCCCGACCCCGTATGTCGTCGCCGCCAACAAACAGGACCACCCCGAGGCCTGGGAATTGGACGATCTCCGCATCGCCCTGCGCCTGGACCCGGCCATCAAGCTCCTGCCGTGCGTGGCCACGGACCGCGAAAAAGTTAAAGGCGTCCTGCTGGAACTGCTCTACTCCATCCTGACCGAGATGGAGAAATCTTAGCGCCCGCCCGCCGGCGGGGCCGCGCGCGCGCCCGCCGAGCGCCGACCACGCGTTCATCTGGACGCGCGCGGATGAGACGCCCGTGAGCTCCATCGTCACCCAACAAGGCATCGTCCATTACGAGAGCTTCGGCCAAGGCGCGCCCGTGATCCTGCTGCATGGCTGGCTCGGATCGTGGGGGCTGTGGCAGCCGACCATGGAAGCGCTGGGCGGCCGGTACCGCTGTTATGCGCTGGATTTTTGGGGCTTTGGCGAATCCGGCAAGAAGCGCGCCTCGTACGACGTGACCGACTTCATGGAGCTGGTGAAGCAGTTCATGGACGCGCTGGGCATCGAGGCGGCGCCCATCATCGGCCACTCGATGGGCGGCACCACCGCCTTGGGCACCGCCATCCGGTATCCGGAGCGCGTCCGGCGCGTGTGCGTGATCGGCTCGCCGATTGTCGGCACCTCGCTGTCGGTCTTCCTTCGGCTGGCCGGCGTGCCCTGGATCGGGTCGCTGGCGCGCGGCCTGCCCGGGGTGCTGAAGGCCGCCCTGCGGCTGTGCGCGCCGTTGATCACGCGCCACCCGGCCCGCTGGTATCCCATGATCGAGCGCGACCTGTCCCAGACCACGGTGGCCTCCTTCTTCAGCAGCATCGGTTCGCTGGCCCAGACCGATCTGCGGCCGCAGCTGGGCGCGCTGCACATGCCGGTGGCCGGCGTCTACGGCCTGCGGGATGTGATTGTGCAGCCCAGACAGCACGCGGTGCTGCAGGCTGGCGTCCCCCAGGCGCGCCTCACCACCATGGCCGGCTCCGGCCATTTCCCCATGCTGGACGAGCCGGCCCTGTATCTGGACCACGTCCAAGCTTTTTTGGAAAGCACCGCCCATGACCCTGTCTGATCCGGCTCCGTCTCCGGATTATTACTATCCGAACAAGATGTCGCGCATCGTCCTCCTGGCCATGGAGGAGGTGATGGGCCGCAACGGCGTCAACGCCGTGCTGAATGTGGCCCGCCTGCGCCATCTGGTCAACAACTATCCGGCCAACAACTTCGACAAACAGGTCACTTTCCGCGAGCTGAGCGCCCTGATGCGGGCCTTGGACGAGATGTACGGGCCGCGCGGCGGCCGCGGTCTGGCTCTGCGCGCCGGCCGGGCCGCGTTCAAATACGGCATCAAAGAGTTCGGGCCGGTGCTCGGCATCGCGGACCTGGCCTTCCGGCTGCTGCCCCTCAACATGAAGCTCAAGGTCGGCGCCGACGTCTTTGCCGAAGTCTTCAACCGCTTCAGCGATCAGACGGTCCGGGTGGTGGACGAAGAGGAACGCATTATCTGGCAGAACCTGCGCTGCCCGATGTGCTGGGAGCGCCAGGCGGAGGCGCCCTGCTGCCACCTGGCGGTGGGCATCCTGCAAGAGGCCTTGTACTGGGTCAGCGGCGGCAAGCACTTTGACGTGACCGAGACCACCTGCTGCGCGGCCGGCGGTGAAAACTGCACCATCATCATCGACAAGAAACCGATGGATTAGCCGCCCGGCTAACCCCGCTTAAACGATCTTCTTACCACCTCGACAGCGGAGCACCTTATCCTTATGGTAGGATAGCGGACAAGATTAAGGACCATCGGTATCCGCTATCACCCATGCGTAAGATCATTCTCCGCGACGAACGGCACATTCATCCGTTCAACGACGAAGCCCGCGACCTGCGCATCCAGAACAAACCGCTCTGGCTGCATCAGCGCGACACCCTGGCCCGCTACGTGGACCAGGAGCTGGAATGCGCCGGCTATTACGATATTCCGCGCGAGGCGGCCGGCGAGAGCATCATCTACCGGGATAATCTGTTCTTCGACCAGGGCTACATCGACGAGTTCATCGCGCTGGCGCGCAAGCTCGGCCGGCCGGCGCGGGCCGGCTTTACCAAGGGCAACCGCACCTTTAGCACCCATGCCCTGCCGCTGGCCAACAGCTACACCCGCGAAGGCGAGATGTACCTGGCGGACCTGTGGTACTTCCCTAAGGGGTTCGACCCGGATGTCCGCCCGGAACCGGTGGTGGTGGACTTCCAGACGCGCGAGATCGGCTTCTACCGCGTCCCCACCTATATGTCCAACGAGAAGGGCGACCTGGTCTATCAAGTGCCGCTGCGCGGCCTGATCGCCATCGACGCCTGGGTGCACATCTTCATCGCCGACCAGGTCTACGGCCTGTTCGGGCGCGCCCAGCGCTTCTTGGAACGCGCCAACCGCGACCCGTTCTACAACCTGCGGATCCTGGGCCAGGCGCTGCTGGAAGGCACCCAGGTGCTGCGCTGTTCGGCCGTGGTTAAGATCGGCAAGAACTGCGTCATCGACCCATCGGCCGTGATCACCGGGCCGGCCTCCATCGGCGACAACTGCACCATCGGCGCCGGCGTGGTCATCGATAACTGCACCATCGGCGACAACGTCAACATCTCCAACGGCTGCCAGTTGATGACGTCCACCATCGCCGACGGCGTCTTCCTGCCCTTCCGGGCCGCGCTCTTTCTGACCACGGTCATGGAGCACTCCATCGTGGCCCAGAACACCTGCCTGCAGATGTGCGTCATCGGCCGGCGCACGTTTATCGGGGCCGGCAGCACCTTCACCGATTACAACCTGCTGCCCGCGCCCATCCGCGCCCTGACCGGCGCCGGCGATCTGGCGGACGCCAACGCCCCGGTGCTGGGCGGCTGTGTGGGCCACAACTGCCGCGTCGGCTCCGGCCTGATCGTCTACCCGGCGCGCACGGTGGAGTCCGACGTCATCCTGTTCGCGTCCCCCGCGCGCCGCGTGATTGACAAGAACGTGGCGTACGAGGACAGCGATCATCTCAAGACCCGCCTCGCCCACCTGCACCAGCGCTTATACCCGCGCAAGGGCGAAAAAACGGCGGAGACGTGGTAATCGCCCAATCACCCAATTGGTGATTGCACGATTGCGTGATTGGATGATTGGGTGATTAGTGATTGGGTGATTTGTGAACACGTTCGCCTTCATCATTCATCCGATCGACCCGAAGCGCGATGTCAGCCGCAAATTTCCGCGGCTGGGCAAGTACCTGACCGTCGGGCAGATCAACTTTTTCAGCACGTTTTTCCCGCCGGTCTATATTTCCGAAATCACCGGGATTCGCTCCGCCGCCACCGGCCAGGAGATCAAAGGCTGGTTGGTGGCCTGCCCGTACACGCCCCAGCGGATGCTCGAATTGCCCGCCGAGAGCGTGTACCGTAAAATCGTCCAAACTGGACGCCTGGCGGAGAAATTAGGCGCCCAAGTGCTGGGCCTGGGCGCGTTCACGTCCGTGGTCGGCGACGCCGGAGTGACCATCGCCAAACGCTTGTCCATCCCGGTCACCACCGGCGACTCGTACACCGTGGCCGTGGCGGTGCAGGCGGTGCAAGAGGCGGCACGGCAGCTGGGCCTGCCGCTGGAAACGGCCACGGCCGCCGTGGTCGGCGCGACGGGCGCGATTGGGGCGGTGGCCGCCGAGTTGATCGCCCGCCAGGTGCGCCGGCTGTGGCTGATCGGCCGGCGGCCGGCGGCCCTGGAAGCCGTGCGCGACCGGATCGCGGCGCGCGCCCCGGCCGAGGTGCGGATCGGCACGGATATGGCCGGCCTGCGCGAGGCGGATCTGATCTTGACGGTCACCAGCGCCGTGGAAGCCGTGATCGAGCCGGAGCAGCTGAAGTCCGGCGCCGTGATCTGTGATGTGGCCCGGCCGCGCGACGTCTCAGCGCGGGTGGCCGCCGTCCGCGACGATGTGCTGGTGATCGACGGCGGCATGGTGGCCGTCCCGGGCGCCGTGGATTTCCATTTCAATTTTGGCTTCCCGCCCGGCCTGGCCTACGCCTGCATGGCCGAGACCATGGCGCTGGCGCTGGACAACCGGCGGGAAAGCTACACCCTGGGCAAGGAGCTGAGCGTGACGCAAGTGGAGACCATCGCGCAGATCGCGGCCCGGCACGGCTTCCGGCTGGGCGGGTTCCGCTCGTTCGAGAAACCGGTGACGCCGGAGCAGGTGGAACGCGTCGCGGCCGCCCGCCGCGCGGTGCTGGGATGACGGGGCGCCTGGAGCCGGCCCACCGGCTGCTGGTGGTGGAAGATGATGCCGACAACTCCCACCTGCTGCAGACCTATTTCTCGGCCCACGGCTACACCGTCGATGTGGCCGTGCGCGGCCGCGCCGGCCTGGACCTGGCCCGCCAGGGCAACTACGAGCTCATCATCCTGGACCTCAACCTGCCGGAGATGGACGGCTTTGAAGTCCTGCAGGCCCTGCGCCAATCCCAGCGCGCCGGCCATATCCCCGTGATCATCCTGACCGAGCGCGCCGCGCAGTCGGACCGGCTGGCCGGCCTGAGCCTGGGCGCGCATGACTACGTGGTGAAACCCTATGACCTGGAGGAGCTGCGTCTGCGCGTGCAGTCCGCGGTGACCCGCGCCGCGCGCGACAGCCTGCTGGACCCGCGCACCGGCCTGCCCACCGGCCGGCTGATCGAGGACCACGCCCGCCGCGTCGCCGGCCTGCCCGGCTGGCACCGGCTGGAATGCCGTATCGAGGCCTTTCGGCCGTTTCTCGATCTCAACGGCTTCGCGGCCGGCGACGAAGTGCTGGTCTTCACCGCCCGGCTGCTGCGCGATACCCTGGCCGAGGCCGGCACGCCCGACGACCTGAT
>JAGOBN010000186.1:0-2474 GCA_017999235.1 Anaerolineales bacterium
GATGAATACCTCAGCATCTACCTGGCAATTCCATTTTGAGAAGAGTTCGCATTCTGGTGTAACGCGACTTCACCGGGCGCCAGCGGCCCCAGCATCTGAGGTCTCCATCCTGGCGGTCTATCGACGGTTATTCGGTTCGGATCACTGAACGCTGAAATACATGGAACCCCGTTCAGAGGCCGCCGGCCGGCAGCCTTTTTTTCCTTTCAGGTGAGCCGATTCCCGACCACCGCAGACCGAATTTACTAGACCAAAGCGGACATTCGCCTAATGGGTGGCGGCGCGGATGGCTGGCGAGCGCTGCGACGAGTTATCCAGGCCGGATAATATTCGAGTATGCGATTGCCCTGCCCGGACCCTTGGCCGGTCTTAGGAGTCGTATAATCCATCCACCCCGCAGGTGTTCATGTCTGTAAGCCTATTACCAGTCCAAGAGGCGCTGACGAGATATGCAGGGGGTGCACCAAGGAGTGACTTGTGGTGACACCAAATAGAACAAAGTACCCCCTACCGGTTTCTGTAATCCTCATTTATTGCGCAGTCGGCGTGGCTTTCCTCAGTGCCGGGATCTGGTTGGCCTACGATTTAATGATGAGCCGCGCTTCAATAATTGCGGAGCGGTCTGCTTTGGCAGTCCAAACAAGCCAATTCATGAGCCAATGGTATGGAACGACTATCATGGCCACCGATTACGTACTGCGCGATGTCACCACCAAGGCAACGGCGGCCGAACTTGATTTGGCCGGCTCAGATCCGGAGCTTCAAAAGCGATTGTCGGTGCTTGTCCGGGAGAAACTGGCCACTTTGCCCGGTGTGACCGGTCTCTCGCTGCTTGACCGGCGCGCCGTCTTCGTCGCCGCAGCAGATGAAGGTTTGATAGGTTTCCAAAGTAATTCGAAATTGCATGTGGCGCCGGGTCAGACATTGGAGAGCCGGGCCTACATCGAATATATCCCCGCCGCCAAGTCAGCAAATAAGCAGCCGGCCATTCTGGTTTCGCGCCCAATCTTATCTTCAGACGGAGGTCTTCTGGGTGGTGCCCTCGCTGCCATCATGCTGAGTTCGGCCCAAAACTGGATCGCGACTTTCGACGTCGGTGAGTATGACACCTTGACCCTGGTTGATGAGGATGGAATTCTGCTAGCCTCGAATCCATCCCGCCCCGAGGTCATTGGCACACAGCTGCAGTCCCCGCCGGGTCAGCCGATGTTGGGCGACCAGCGGAGCAGCGCCGCCTTCATCGCCGTTTCGCCACTCGATGGGCGTGAGCGCATCTACGGTATGAGCAAGATCGAAAATATACCCCTGAGCATTATGGTTGGGTTCGATGAGGTATCGATCCTGCAGGATTGGCAACAACGGGTGTGGCAATCGTTGGTCGGGTTCTTCGTTTTGCTATTGATGCTGGGGTTGGTGTTCAGCAAGCATTTGGAGGCGCTGGCCCAGCGCGACGAAATGCAGAAACTGGCGATCACCGATCCGCTAACCGGTGTCGCGAATAGACGCCAACTGATAACGGCCGGCAAGCTTGAGATTGCCAAGGCGGGGCGTTACAAATACCCCGCATCGGTTTTGATGGTCGATATCGACCACTTTAAAGCGATCAACGATGCCTGGGGGCATCCTACCGGCGACCGAGCGATACAGTCCTTAGCCAAGGCCATGATCGCCAACGTCCGCCACACGGATTTGGTGGGCCGCTTGGGGGGCGAGGAGTTTGCCGTGGTCCTGACGGGCACCGACGCAGAGGGCGCCTTGGTTTTAGCCAATAAGCTGCGCGAATTTACGGAGTGCTCGGTCACCGTCAAGTCGGATAGCGGGTCTCCAGTGGGCTTCACCGTCAGCATCGGCGTGGCCAGCCTGGAAGATGGAGCCGCGTCTTTCGATGACCTTTTGGGGCAGGCGGATAAGGCGCTCTATGAGGCCAAGCAGCGTGGCCGGAACAGAGTTGTCCGCGCGTAGCGCCAATCGCCCGAGCTCTACAACAGCGCGTGAGCCTCGCGGCCAAGGTGCCTCTCAAGCGGCCGGATGGGGCCGAACTGCTGCAAGAACAGGCCCAGGGGCGGTGCCGGTCGATGACCCGCCGCCGCTGGTGTAATATTCCCTCCGCCCGTGTGCGCTGGGGAATCGACCGGATGTAGATGAAGTCCAAGAGGTATTCGAAGTCGAGGGCAAGGTATGGCCGAGGTTGAAGGTCGCGGTGACAGTCTCAGTTTGTATTTGCACATACCGTTTTGCCGGTTCCGCTGCGCCTATTGTGATTTCAACACCTACGCCGGCCTCGACGATCTGATCCCGGCCTACGTCGCCGCGCTGGAGCGGGAGATCCGCCTGGTGGGCGCGGCCCAGGCCGCGCTCGCGCCCGGAGCGCCGGGCCAGCGCCGGGCCGTCCACACCATTTTCTTCGGCGGCGGCACGCCCTCGCTGCTGGCGCCGGAGCAGCTGGCCGTGCTGCTGACGGCGCTGCGCGAGTC